>JAFIGE010000040.1 GCA_020831585.1 Opitutales bacterium
CCAGCAGTCCCCGAAACGCCTCCTTCTCCACATCCGTGAGCAGAAACTCCCGCCCACACACCCGGCTCACCACATGGTGCACCGCATCCACGGCCTTCCCCACCCCCGCCCGCGGCAACCGCCGACTCTTCCTCGGAATCAAGTATCGCATACCCCACCCCACCCTATACCCTCGCAAAACACAAGAATAAAATAACCGGTAGCAATATTTTGTATTTTGGAGCCGACCGTAGTTTCGGCGGGCGGGAATTGTCAGATGTGGCGGGAGTCGGTTTCGTCTTTTTGGGCGTAGCCGGACTCTTGGCGGGCGTGGTTGACCTTGTTTTTGGCGAGATAGGCGGCGTAGACGTCGTCAGCGGTCATGCCGAGGGCCTGGGCAAGGGAGACGAGGAAGTGAAAGAGATCCACGACTTCGACGCGGGCGTTCTGCTCGTCGAACTTCTGATAGCGGGCCCACCATTTCCAGGGGACCGAGTCGATCAGCTCGGCCATTTCCTGCTGCATGGCGCGGGTGTAGTTAAGGACCCAACGGGTTTTTTCCGCCTCGTCGAGGTCTTCCAGGCGAACGCCGATGCGCTCGTTAAGCTCCTTTTGCAGTCGAAAGATTTCAGCCAACTTATCCACGGTTGGGCACGCTGCCCGCGATACCGTTGTCGGGCAATGAAAAAAGAGTTGTGACCCCAGCGGCAACCTTCATCGTTTAGGTTGTCAGGGGACAGGCGTATTAGGAGCAAGCCGCCCGCCTCTGTTTCCGCCTGACCGCAGTTGCCCGCAAACCCGCTCTTTTCCGTCAAAATCGTCCGCCCAACCGATGCCGCAGTTTGAAAACCTTGATCCCTATCTAAATCCCGGCAAGCCGGACAAGCCGCGCTTTACCCCGATTGCACCGCACTCCACGAGCCGCATGGATTACCGTCCGCGCAATCGCCCCGAGCGGCGCTCTCCGGTGAAGAAGCCCAAGGGCCTGCAACCGGCTCCGATTGAGTTCGAAGTCGTCGACAGCCGGGAAATGGAGCGGGCCTTTCGCAAGGCGGACCGCGCGTTGCGGAAGGAGCAACGCGCGAGCCAACCCGGCCCGCTGCGCCGTCTCCTGAAGAAGCTGCGACGCTGGTGGCGGGTGAAGACGGCTAAGCTCTTTCAGCGAGACCCTAGGGAGCGCGCGAAGACCAAGGGAGGCTCTGGCACAGCCCCATCCGGGGAGGAGCGGGGCCAACGGCGGGGAAACCGCCAGGGTCGCCGGGGTTCCGGTCGCAAAGGCGGGGACCGGCAGCGCAACGATGGCGGGGCGCAGGGCAATCAACCGTCCGGACACCATGCGGACGCGCAGCGCCGGGGCAGCGGCGGGGGCAAATCGCGCAAGCGCCGAAGCGGCTCGCGGGGAGACCGGGGACATGATGGAAACACCCAACGTCCAAGCTCCCACAACCCGCAAGCGGAGAAACCGCCGGGGCAGGCACCCTCCGCCCCGAACCCGAACCCGCGTCCACGGGGAGACCAAGCCCAAGACAAGGGCAAAGGTCCCTCCGGCGACAAGCCACCCGGCACAGGCAACCGCAACCGCAACCGCCGCCGCCGCAACCGCAAGGGCACAGGTGAAGGCCCCAACATGAATCCGGGAGGCTTGCCCCCGCGCGACCGGTCCGACACCTAAGCACAGTTTATGGATATTCTCCGGATTCGGGGTGGAAAGCCCCTCCATGGCACCGTCGCAGCCAGCGGCGCGAAAAACGCCGCCCTACCCATTTTTGCGGCCACGCTCCTGACCGACGAGCCGTGCATCATTGAGCGCGTCCCGGACCTTTCGGACATCCGCTTCATGGGGCGGATTTTAGAGCAGATGGGGGCCGAGGTGATTAATCACGGGAATGGCCGCTGGGAAATCACTGCGCGGAAGATCGGCCACGTCGCGCCCTACGATCTGGTGCGGCGCATGCGCGCCTCCGTCTGCCTGCTGGGTCCCCTCACCTCGCGGTTGCGCCGTGCGCGCATCTCCCTACCGGGCGGCTGCGTCATTGGCCCGCGCCCGATCGATCTCCACCTGAAGGGGCTGGAGCGCTTGGGCTGCCGCATCACCATCGAAGGCGGCTATGTGGACGTGGATGCCTCCCGTCTGGAGGGAAACTATCTCTTTCTTGGCGGTCGCCATGGCTCGACGGTCACAGGCACGGCCAATCTTGTCATGGCCGCCGTTCTCGCCCCCGGCGTCACGCGTATCGAAAGCGCGGCCTGCGAGCCGGAAGTCGTGGACCTCTGCAACATGCTCAACGCCATGGGTGCGCAGATCGAGGGCGTAGGGCACCACTATCTCCGCATCACGGGTGTCGAGAAACTGCACGGATGCACGCACGCCGTGGTACCTGACCGAATTGAGGCGGGCACGTTTCTCCTGGCCGGGGCGATTTCGGGCGGCGAAGTCAAGGTGGAAGGCATCGTGCCCGGCCACATGCGCGCCCTTCTGGAAAAAATGGAGGAAGCCGCCATCGCCTGGGAAGCAGACCCCGATGCGGGCACCGTCACCGTGTATGGCGACCGCCTCGTGCGCAAACCCGTGGAAGTGGTGACGCTCCCGCACCCCGGCTTTCCCACCGATTTGCAGGCGCAGATGCTGGCCACACTCGCCCTCACGCCCGGCATCAGCATCATCACCGAGCGCGTATACCCCAACCGCTTCATGCACGTGCCGGAACTGCTTCGCATGGGCGCGGAGATTTCCATGGAAGGCCCCAACGCTGTCGTCAATGGGCGGTCACGCCTCTCCGGCGCACCTGTCATGGCCTCGGATTTGCGGGCCAGCGCAGCGCTTGTTCTCGCCGGACTGGCTGCCGAGGGCGACACCTACATTCAGCGCATCTACCACCTCGACCGCGGCTACGAACGTCTCACGGAAAAGCTCCGGAATCTCGGTGCGGAGGTGGAGCGCCTGCCTGAATCCGCCCTCCCCGAGGCTCTGAAGGACAGCTGACCGCGCCATGCCCGAGCCGACGCACAAAGGACACCACTTTATCGCCGACGCCCTTGAGCCCGGCCAGAGCCTGGATATCACCCTGCGCCCACAGACGTTTGCCGACTATACCGGGCAGCGCAAAACCGTGGAGCGCCTAAAGGTGATGACCGGGGCGGCACGCAAGCGGGGCGACGTGCTCAACCACATCCTCCTGAGCGGCCCGCCCGGCCTGGGGAAAACCACCCTTTCGCACATCGTGGCGCAGGAAATGGGGACCAACCTCCGCGTCACCTCCGGTCCGGTGGTGGAGCGACCGGGCGACCTCGCCGGCATGCTCACGAGCCTCGAAACGGGCGATGTGCTCTTCATTGACGAGATCCACCGCATCCCCAAAACGGTGGAAGAGTATCTCTATTCGGCGATGGAGGATTACCGCATCGACATCATGCTCGATCAGGGGCCGAACGCACGGAGCATCCGCCTCGACATCGCCCGCTTCACCCTCATCGGCGCGACTACCCGCACGGGTTTACTCACCGCACCCCTGCGCAGCCGCTTCACGCTGCAAACCCGCCTCGACTATTACGACCGCGCCGACCTCATACGGATCGTCCGCCGCAGTTGCTCCCTGCTCGGGGTGGAAATCGACGAAGGCGGCGCGGATGAAATCGCCGGGCGCGCGCGCGGCACTCCCCGCATTGCTAACAACCTCATCGCCTTCGTGCGGGACTTCGCCCAGGAACGCCACGAAGGCCACATCACCCGCCCGGTCGCGGCCGAAGCCCTCACGCTCCTCGAAATCGACCAACACGGCCTGGATGAAATGGACAAACGCATCCTCCGCATCATGGCCGATAATTACAAAGGCGGCCCCGTGGGGCTAAACACGATCGCAGTCGCCGTGGGCGAGGAACAACACACACTGGAAGAAGTCCACGAACCGTATCTCATCCAGGAAGGCTACCTCCAACGCACCCCTCAAGGCCGTGTGCTCACGCTCCGCGCATACGAGTTGCTCAAGCAAAGCCCCCCGCCGGCCGGGGCCAACGATAACCAGTTGAGCCTGCTTTGAGGCCGCTTTGGAAAGAGCCGAAACATCGCGGTGCCCCAAGTGGCGGGGGGTGCCCCCGGTCATGAAATCTACGCTTCACCCGCCCCGGGGTGATGGGGAAGCTGAGGTCCGCGACCGTTTCCCTCGGCACGGCGAAGGATTTCCACGCGGCTGTCGTGGAACCGTCGGTTGGGGAGCACCACTTCGCCCGCCTCCGTTTGGATGCGAATGACGGTTGAATCGATTTTGAGAATCACGCCCTCTGTATCCGCGATGCGAATACGGTCGCCGGGACGGTAGGTGCCCGTGAGAAAGCCGCGCGCAAGGAGACTTTCCGTGAGCTGGCGCGCGCTCATCGCGAAGAGGAGACCGCTGCCGAGGCCGCCGAGAAGGAGAACAGCCAGTCCACCCAGCAACACCTCGGTGGACGCCCATCCAAGGTAGTCGAGAGCCACCACCAGAGCGAGGAGGAAGACGGCCACACGCGCCCCCGAGCCAAAAATATCGGGCGCTGGAAGGCCGAGCAAACGGGCCCCGCCGATGGATACCGTGCGGGCGAGCTTTCCCAGAACCAGCCCGAGCAGCAGGAGAATGAAAACCACGAGGATAGCGGGAACCAGCCCGGCGGCCGTACGCAAAAAACCCGCCGCTGCCGAGAGCCCCATCTGGTCAAAGGCGAGCACCAGGGAGGAGAAGAGGATGGCGGCATAGAGCACCCAACCGATGCCCGCGCTCGGGCGTCCTTTGATGTCGTGACGTTCCAAATACGCCCGCAACCCCATGCGCTCACAAACCACATCCAACCCCCCGGCCCGGAGCAGGCGGGAGAGGAGGGCGCGGGCCAGAGCCGCCGTGATCCAACCCGCGACAAGGATCAGCAATCCGAGCAGGAACGCTTCGCCATAGGTCGAAATGAGGTGAGCTGTCTTATCGAGCAGACGGGTGAGGGCCTCCGTGAAAACGCCGGAAAAGGTTCCGCCGGGAGATGGATAGGTTTCTTCGGTCGGTGTCATGGATCAGTCTTCAAAAAAGGCCTTTACCGTGCGGATGGGTTTGGCGAAGTGCCGCAGTATATGGTCGAGGCGACGTTCAACGTAAGCTTCCGAGCGCCCGGCCCAGGTCTCGGTTTGCGCGTCCACTGTCTTGAGAAAGCGGCCCGTCTTGCCGACGCGCACCGTCACGAAATCCGTTGCACTGGCCAGACCGGTCTGCGGATCGAGGTCATTGCGCAGTTGAAAGAGGACCGCCCGCGGCGAGCTCGCCCCCGTCTCGCGCAGCCCCAAAAGCGTTCCAAGGACGAGGATCTGCGCCGCTCCGGAGAGGAGGAAAAGGACGTGCAGATTGGTCAGGGTCCAGTTACCCGCCTGGAATCGCAAATCCTGCGTGGCGTTGAGAAAGATGCCACCGACAATCGGGGCCACGGCCACGGCCAGTCCAAGCGTTGTGTTGAAGGCGGCAATATAAAAGGACCGCCCTTTCTCCGGCGATAATTTGATGAGCACATTCACATGCGCGAGCATGAGGGCAGCGTAAAACACCCCGGAAGCAATGTGGGCGAGAACCAGCGCCTGATAATAGACGCCCTCCTGAGCGACAACCCAGATGAGCGGAATGAGGGCGTGCGCGAACCCGGCAACAATGAGGATGGGTTTGTTCCCCATTTCGTCGGCGATCGGCCCCCAGATCCGCAGCATGAAGAGGGATGCGAGGGTGGCGAAAGTGATGAGCCAGGTGATTGTTCCAAAATCCACCCCAAGGTTTTCGATCATATAAACGGCGTAGAACGGCCCTGCCATCTGTGTGACGAACATAAAGAGCCCCACGTAGATGATGAGCGCGCGGAAATTGCCGTCGCGAAAGGGTGAGATCAAGGCAGCCCAGGATAACCCGTGCACACCCGGCGGTGCCGGCCCCGCTTTGGGATCGTGCACACGGGAGAGAAACCACGACGAAATCATCCCGAGGACCAACCCGATCGAAAAGAGGATCATATAGCCGAAGGGATCTTCCCGACCGAAGCGGCCTTCCCAAAAATTCAAAAAAGCCCCCCCGGCGAGCACCACCACCATGCCCGCCGCCGCACAGACAATGTTGCGCCTGGCAAAAAAGCGCCCGCGGATGTCCCCCGGGATCAAGTCGCTCATCCAACCCAGCCACGCCACTCCCGAAATGGAGCCGAGGAGACAGGAAATCCCGACCAGCCCGACCAGTATCCAAATGCGCGGATCGGCCACCTCACCAAAGAGGAGGAAGGGCAGGCCCAAAATCGGCAGCCAGAACAGGCGCGCCGCCGTGACGCAGACGATACACAGGAAGCGGCGATACCCGTAGCGTTCAACAAGGATCGAGCCGATGATTTGCGCAATGTTGGCCGAAACCGGCAAAGCCGCGAGAATGCCTACCTGGAGAGCGTTTGCCCCAAGCACATTCAGAGCAAAACCCACCAAAAAGATGCCTCCGCAAAGCGACCCCATCATCGTGGCGAAGGCCCCGTCATAGACAGACATTCGCAGCGCGGTTTCTGTTTCCTGCGGTAAACTCATTTTATTCGCTGGTAAAATTCCCAGCAAGGTGGGGAATGCAGATACTGCGCCAGATTATGCAAGGGTAAACATCGGCGGGGTGGGTCCAGTCGAAGCCGGATCGTGCAAACCTTGAAGCGGGCCAGAGCGCTTTGCGCCCACCCACGGCTACCACGGCGACCCCAGGCAACACGTGTTTCCCCACCACTGACAGACTTCGTGATGACACCTACGAGCGGGCGCATCCCCGGCGGCAGACTTGACAGGTTGGGGCGCGGGGCATGTATTTTCTTCCTTTTCATTTCCGCCGACATGGAAAAGTGGGTTCCGGCCCGCTTTTTTTTATCGGCGCACACAGACACTTCCCAACCAACCACCCGATACATGAGCCAGGAAATTTTATCCGTTCTCGAATACATGGAGAAGGAGAAGGGCATTCCCCGATCCGAAATGATCGAGGCGATCGCCAATGCGATCCGCAGCGCGGCCCAGCGGGGCGTGAACGCCGGTCAGGAATTGAAGGTGGAGATCAATCCAAGGACCGGGGCACTGAAGGCTTGGTCGCTCCTGGAAGTCGTTGATTCGGTGAGCGATCCGCGCCGGGAAATCCACTTGGAAAAGGCCCGTCAGCTCAACCCGAAGGTGGAGTTGGAGATGTTTATCGAGAAGGAAATGGACCCGGTCGAGCTCGGGCGCATCGCCGCGCAAACGGCCCGCCAGACGATCATGCAGCGTCTCCGCCAATTCGAGAAGGAGCGTATCTACGATGATTTCAAGGATCAGGTGGGCGACATCGTTTCGGGCACCGTGCGCCGCCGCGAGCGCGGCGACCTTATCGTCGATCTGGGCAAAGCGGAAGCCATTCTGCCCCCGCGCGAACGCGTCCCCGGCGAAGATTACGCCCCCGGTGAGCGCATCCGCTGCCTCCTCCTGAGCATTGAGCCGACCAACCGCGGCCCCGAACTTGTTCTCTCCCGCGCAAGCGTGAAATTTGTCCGCCGTCTCTTCGAGTTGGAGGTCAATGAGATCGCTGACGGCACGGTGGTGCTCGAAGCGATCAGCCGCGAGCCTGGCTACCGCACGAAGATCGCCGTGAGCAGCAAAGACCCCAAAGTCGATCCTGTGGGAGCCTGCGTGGGTGCCCGCGGTGCCCGCGTGAAGAGCATCGTGCGCGAGCTGAGCGGGGAGAAGATCGACATCGTCAAGTATTACCCGGACCCGGTGGACATGCTCGCCGAGGCCATTCGCCCGGCCGTGCCCCGCAACGTGAAGGTGGACGAGCGCAACCGCCGCATCTATTTCGAGGTCAACGAGGAAGACCTCTCCATCGCCATCGGGCGCCGCGGTCAAAACGCCCGCCTCACCTCCCGCCTCATCGGTTGGAAGCTCGATATCTCCAAGGAGCAGGTCGCCGAAGTGGGCTTTGATGCCCGTTTGCGCGAGGCCATCCGGGGATGGGAGGGCGTGCACGGCATCTCCGATGATGTGGCCGCCTTCCTTGTTCAACAAGGTTTGGTGAGCCCCGAAGCATTTGAAGGCGTGGAGGCGAAAGACCTCGTCGCCATGGGTTTTTCGGCCGACGACGCCGCCGAGATCGTCAAACTGGTGAGTGCCCACCGGAGCGCCGGAGCCTGATCTCCGCGCTTCCCGCAACCGTTCGAACCGAAGCTCACCGAAGCAGCAGCAGAGACACAGGAAATTATGGCCGTTAGAGTTTATCAGTTATCCAAAGAAATCGGCATGGAGAACAGCGATCTGATCGCTCTCCTGCGCGACCGTGGACATGAAGTGAAGAGTGCTTCGAGCACGATCGACAACATCTCCGCCGAAGCCCTTCGCGAGGAATTTGCCGAGGCCGCCCAGCAGGAAGCCGCCCCGGAGGAGGCAGCACCCGCCGCAGAGCCTGTCGCCCCCGCCGAACCGGAAGACACCGGTGCCGTCATCCGGTCGAAGGAAGATGTCGAGCGGGAGCGCCGTGAACGCGAAGAGGCGGAAAAAGCCAAAAACGCGCCCAAGGCAGTGATCCCGCCCTCTCCCGATGCATTCCGGAAATCCGCCCCGCCGCTTCCCAAGGGACCTCCGGTGATGATCCGGCCGAATTTCCCCGCATCCCTCACAACGCGCCCGCAACCAAAACCGGCCGAGCCCACGGCTCCCACGGTGCGCGCGGACATTCCGCCCGTCGCGCCGCCGCCCTCGAAGAAGGACGAACCCACACCGGCTTCCTCGATCAAGGCACCGCCGCTCACCCCGCCCCCGTCCAAGGTGGCTCCGCCAACCGGCCCCGCGCCTGCCGTGCCGCCAACGGCTCCCGCGAGCAAGCCCGCACCGCTTGCGCCACCGCCCGCCCGTGGACCCAAGCCCCTTGCGCCGCCCAAGATTTCCGCCCCGCGCCCCCTTATTCCGCCCTCGGCCTCGACACCTGTGCCCCCCGCCGAAGGCGATGCCACAGAAGGCGCCGAGGCCGCCCCAGCACCAGGTCTGCGCCCCCTCACGGTTAAGACGCCCATCGTGGTGCGCGATTTCGCCGTGCAAATCGGGCGCAAGCCGTTCCAGCTGATCTCGGAACTCATGGAATTGGGCATCTTCGCCTCCATGAACACGGCCATCGACGAGGAAGTCGCTGCCCGCATCGCCCGCAACCATGGCATCGAGCTGGAAATCCGCCACCGCGGCGAGGGCTCCGGCCCGGCCAAAGAGGAAGAGGTCGCGGTCGACGAGAGCGCCCTTCTTGAACCGCGCGCCCCCGTGGTCTGTATCCTCGGTCACGTCGACCACGGCAAGACCACCCTTCTCGACACAATCCGCCAAGCCAATGTTGTGGCCGGTGAGGCCGGTGGCATCACCCAGCACGTGGGGGCCTACCAGATCGAGTTTAACGGCCAGAAGATCACCTTCATCGACACCCCCGGTCACGCCGCCTTCTCTAATATGCGCGCCCGCGGTGCCAGCCTCACGGACATTGCCGTCCTCGTTGTCGCGGCAGACGACGGCTTCATGCCGCAGACCGATGAAGCCCTCCGCCACGCCCGCACCGCCAAGGTGCCGGTGGTCGTGGCCATCAATAAAGTGGATGCGCCCGGGGCCAACATTGACCGCGTGAAGCGCCAGATGCAGGAACGCGATCTCGCTCCCGAGGACTGGGGCGGTGAAACCCTCTTCGCCCCCATCTCCGCCCTGAAAAAGGAAGGCATCGACAAACTCCTCGAAGCCATTCTTCTCCAGGCTGAGGTCACCGAAGGCATTGAAGCCAACCCCAAGGCCGATCCCGAGGGCGTTCTCCTCGAAGCCCAAAAGGAAATCGGGCGCGGGTCCACGGCCTCCGCCATCATCACGCGCGGCACCCTCAAGCCCGGCATGGCGCTCGTCTGCGGGGAGAATTGGTGCCGTGTGCGCCAGATCCTCGACGATGCGGGCAAGCCTATTAAGGCGGCCATCCCCGGCACGCCCGTGAAGATTGTCGGCTGGTCCGGTCCGCCCGACGCGGGCGACAGCTTCCGCACGGTGAAAAACGACCGCGAAGCCAAGCGCCTCGCGGAAGATGCCGAGCGCAGCCGCAAGCAGCTCGAAGCCGCCCAAAAGGTCGAAGGTGCGGGTGTCGCCTCCATCGAGGATCTCTTTGCCGCCATCGCCAAGACGCATAAGAAAACCTTCCGCGCCGTCGTCAAGGCGGATGTCTACGGCACCGCCGAAGCCCTCGCCAACAGCCTGCAGACGATCAAGAGCGACAAGATCAACATCGATGTCGTGGATGTCGGCGTGGGCGTCGTCACCCGCAACGACATCACTATGGCGAGCGCCTCCGGAGCCTGTGTCGTGGCCTTCAACGTGGGCCTCGACAACGGCGTCAACGCCCTCGCCAAGCACCACAGCATCCAGATCATCTCGCACAACATCATTTACGAGATCATCAACCAGGTGAAGGACGCGATGTCCGATCTGCTCGAACCGGAGTTGCGCGAAAACAAAATCGGTGGAGCCGAGGTGCGCGCCATCTTCCCCCTCGCAAAGGGTTTTGTCGCCGGCTGTATGGTCACCGAAGGCCGCATTCAGCGCAACGCCCTCGCCCGCCTGCTGCGCAAGGGCAAGCTCATCCACGAGAGCAAGATCCTCACCCTCCGGCGCTTCAAGGACGATGCCACGGAAGTGCGGGCCGGCTACGAGTGCGGTATCCAAATCGATGGCTTCAACGGCTACGAAGAGGGCGATGCCATCGAAGTGTTCGAGATCCTCAAAATCAAACCCTCGCTCTAAGGGCCCCGCCCTGATTGCCTGATTCCATCACCGGCCGTTCATCATGTCCAAACGGGTCACACGCGTGAACGAACTTCTCAAGCGTGAAGTCAGCCTCGTGCTGCACACACGCTATCAGGAAGCTGCTCTCGGTATCACCATCCTGGAGGTCGAGACCCTCGCCACCCTGCGCGGGGCAAAGGTGTTTTACGCCGTCCTCGGGGATGAGGCGCGCATCCGCGAAGCCCACACCTTCCTGCGCTCGCACGCCGAGGAAATCCGGCGCGAAGTCGGCAAGGCCATTGTTCTCAAGTTCCTCCCTCACCTTGAATTCCTGCGCGATGATTCCGTGGAACGCGGAGCCCGCGTGAACGCCATCATCGACTCCCTCGACATCCCTCCCGAGCCTCCGCCGGAAGGCGATTCCCCCGCATTGAAAGAATGACGACAAAACCTCACTTTCCGAAAAACTCTCCCGCCTTCGGAGAGGCCCTTCGACAGCTCGCAGGCCAGTCCGTGGCTGTCTACGGACACCTGCGCCCGGACGGCGACTGCATCGGCTCGCAGGTCGCGCTTGCCCGTGTGCTCCGGGCACTCGGCGCGGATGCCATCTGCGTCAATCACCACGAGGTCCCTCCCGCCTGCGCCTCCTTTGTTGGCGACACCCCGTTTTATCAGGACTCCCCCGAACGGATTGCCGGGCGCATCCTCGTCACGGTCGATTGTGCCGATACCAAACGCCTCGGCCCGGTTTTCGCAGAGAGCGGCCAGACCGTGCACCTGAATGTGGACCACCACATCTCCAACACAAACTACGCCGCCCACAATTTCATCGAACCAACGAGTGCCGCTACGGGGGAAATCCTTGCAGGCTACTTACTCGACAACGATTTCCCCATCGATGCCGTGACCGCCCAGGGGCTCTACGTGGGCATTGCCACCGATACCGGCCAGTTCCGTTTCTCCTCCACCACGGCCACCACCTTCGAGCTCGCCTGCCGGCTCATCGCCTGCGGGGCCGATCCCGCCGCCGCCGCCCACGCCCTCTACGAAAACGAGAGCCCGGAAAAGCTCGCCCTCCTTCAGCGCTTCCTCGCCTCCTTCCGCTATGTATGCGGCGGGCGCGTGTGCATCGGCACCCTCACCGAGAAGGATTGGGCCGAAACCCGCGCGCGCAAGGAAGACACCGAGGGCCTTGTCGACTACGCGCGCTCCATCGCCGGCATCGACATCGGCGTCCTCATCGAAGAGCGCGAGGGCCAGATCAAGGGCAGTTTCCGGGCCAAAGATCCCATCATGCGCGTCGATCAACTTGCCAAATCCTTCAACGGGGGCGGCCATGCCTGCGCTGCCGGGTTCAACCCCACCGGCACCCTTGCCGAGGTGCAAACCCGCCTCGAGGAAGCCCTCGACCGCCACCTCGCGGCCATCGAACAGCCTTCCCCCGCAGGAAAGGAGAACCCATGAGCGAACAACAACGCGAAGGCGTCCTCCTCCTCGACAAACCGTCGGGTATGACCTCCCACGACGTGGTGGACCGCGTGCGCCGCAAGTTGCGCATGAAACGCATCGGCCACGCGGGCACCCTCGACCCCATGGCCACCGGCCTCCTCATCATCCTCGTGGGCAAGTCCACCAAACTCTCCCAATACCTCATGGGCCTGGACAAGGTCTATGAAGGCACTGTCTGCTTCGGCACCGCCACCACCACCCACGATGCCGAAGGCGAAGTCACGGAAACCAAACCGGTCCCCGAACTCGACGAAGACGGGATCAAAGCCGCCATGGGCAAATTTCTCGGCGACCAATACCAGACCCCGCCGATGTTCTCCGCCAAAAAAGTCGGCGGCGTGCCCCTCTACAAACTCGCCCGCAAAGGCAAGGAAGTGGAGCGCGAAGCCCGCTTCATCCGCATCAGCAAGTTTACCCTCGACCGCTGGGAAGCCCCCGAACTCGACTTCACCGTCGCCTGCTCAAAAGGCACCTACGTGCGCACCCTCGCCCACGACCTCGGGCAGACCATGGGCTCCTGCGCCCACCTGCAAAGCCTGCGGCGCGTCGAAATCGAACGCTTCCAAATTGAAGACTCCATCGAACTCGCCGAGTTTGAGGAGTTGCCCACCGATGAAATCGATACGTGGCTGATTCCGTCCTACCAAGTCGTTCCGACGAAGGTGGTGTAGCACCGCTTTCCCCCAGGCACCTCTCGCCGGCCCCCGGCTGGATGCGCCTCCCCGCTTGTACAGTGTGGACGGCAGGACACACCGCCCTCGACCGCCCCGCCCCGCCCATCAGCCTCGCTCTCGGCATCTTCGATGGCGTGCATCGCGGCCACCTTCAGGTCCTCGACGCCGCCCTCGCCGATGCGCGCCGCCGAAGCGGGCTCTTTGCCGTCCTCACTTTCGATCCGCACCCGAGCCGCCTCCTTCGCCCGGAGGCCGCCACCCGCCTCTTCACCCCACCCGCCGAAAAAACCCGCCGCCTCCTCGAAGCCGGTGCCGACTGTGTGCTCTGGAAAGCCTTCACCGCCGACTTCGCCGCCATCCGCGCGGAAGACTTCCTCGCCCGCCTAAAGAAATGGCTCCCCTCGCTCGCCGCCATCTTCGTAGGGGAGAACTTCCGCTTCGGCCAAAAACGGGCGGGCGACATAGGGGTCCTGCAAGCGACCGCACCCGCCCTCAGCCTCACTGCGCACGGCATTCCCCGCCTCGAGGTTGAGGCCCTCCCCGTCAGCAGCTCCCGCATCCGCGAAGCGCTCCTCGCGGCCGACCTCCCCGCCGTCGCCGCCATGCTGGGCCGACCCTATTCAGCCAGCGGGATTGTTCTGCCCGGTCGTCAGCTCGGGCGCACCCTGGGGTTTCCGACCCTCAACCTGCCCTGGGCCCCCGAACTCACCCCGCCCTTCGGCGTCTACGCCACCACCGTCCGCGACCTCCGCAACCCCGGCGCGCCCCCTCTCCCCGCCGTTTCCAACTACGGCCGCCGCCCAACTGTCTCGCCCGACGACGCCCCCCTCCTCGAAACCCATTTGCTCACCCCCGCCTGCCCCTTCACCACCGGCTCAGAAATCGAAGTCGCCTGGCACACCCACATGAGACCCGAGCACACCTTCCCTTCACTCGACGCCCTCCGCGCCCAAATCCAAAGCGACACCGCCGCTGCCCGCGCCCTTCACCAAGCCACCTGACGCTTGACACACCCCCCCCGCCATCCCAGCCTCGCCGAAAATGTCAACTTATTTTACCGTGATCGTGATTCCGGCCGTGATTGTGATTCCGCCCGCCCTTATCAAGCCACCTGACGCTTGACATCCCCCTCGCCATCCCAGCGACACGGCGATGTCAATAATTTTTACCGTGATTGTGATTTCCATGACGAGTTTGTCACAGGAGAATAACAAGTATGCGGAAATGACCGAAAGACTTGCGGTGGGCGTTCAATTGCACACAAGCCTTTCCCCGTAATCCTTCTGTTCAACGCAGTTTTTGCGACCAACACCTACAAACCATGACTACAGCACTGACCCGACTCCGACGGAGTTTCGGACGAACTCTGGGGGCGACTGCCTGCTTCTTTGCACTTCTCGCTCTCCCGGCCAGCCTTTTTGGCCAGGGAGCGATCACCACCGGCAACATGGCCGGGCGCGTTGTCGACGACGGCGGCACACCCGTGGCCAATGCCGCCGTTACGGTGATCCACTTGCCTACGGGTTCCCGTATAGAGACGACGAGCCGTGGCAACGGCACGTTCAACGCCCGGAGCCTTCGTCCGGGTGGGCCCTACGTGGTCGAGGTGGATGCCCCGGGCTTCGTGCGCGGCATTCAACGCGAGATTTTCATTGGCCTCGACCGGGCCTTTGACGTCACCATCGTGCTCCAATCCGAAGAGATCATTGAACTGGATGAATTTGTGGTCACGGGGAGCCAATTTGACGATGTCTTCAGCGCGAATCGCATGGGTGCGGGGTCCGTCATCGGAGCCAGCGATATTGCCGCCACCCCCATGGGCGACCGCAATATCAACTCACTTTTACGCCTGGATCCGCGCGTGGTCTACAACCGCAACCCGGCCGACCGCGCCATCTCCGCTGGGGGTATCTCCACAACCGTTATAACCAGATCCAAATCGACGGCGTGAGTGCCAACGACCCTTTCGGCCTCACGCCGAACAATGCCGCTGCTGATCGCAATGTTGTGCCGATTGACTCGATTCAGGCGGTGACGGTCTCGACTTCGCCCTTCGACTCGCGTCTGAGCGGATTCACGGGCGCGGCCGTCAACGCGACGACAAAGAGCGGCACGAACGAGTTCAGCGGCTCGGTCTACTACATCTACCGCGATCAGCGGCTGGTGCGGAAGAACCTGGAGACCCATACGGGCAACATCATCGAGGTTCCCGATTTCAAAGAAAAGACCATGGGCTTCACTCTTGGCGGACCGATCATCGAAAATCGCCTTTTCTTCTTCCTCGCTTACGAGCGAGTGCGTGAGGACAACAACCCTCCGGCTCTCAACGCGGCCGGCCCGCAGGCGCTTTATGCTCCCGGCGAGTTCGCCCGGATCACCGCTCAAGCGGCGAATCTTGGCTTCCAGGTCGGTGAAGAGGTTGAGCCGCAGAACAGGCTCGAAGACGACAACATCCTCATCAAGCTAGACTGGGAGATCAACCAGAATCACCGCCTCTCGGTCCGCTACAATGATGTCGAGTCGGCACGCCCGGTTTTCTCGGGGTATGGCGGTAACAATTTTTCCTTCGATTCCCATTGGTATTCGCAGGAGATTGAGAACACCTCCTACATCGCCCAACTCTTCAGCACGTGGACTGACGACTTTTCGACGGAGGTGGCCGTCTCCTACAGCGAATATTTTTCCGCCCCCGTCTTTGACCGTCGTTCGCCGAGTGTGGCGATCTTCAACGTGCCTCTCGCGGCTTCAACGCAGACGGGAGCCGTGCGCTTTGGGACGGAACGCAGCCGCCACTTCAATCGCCTTGAGGTCGACACTTGGACTGTCGAAATTTACGGCACCTACGACCTGAATGACCGCAATACGCTCTCATTTGGCTACCAAATGAACCGGGCGGATGTCTTTAATGCTTTTGTTCAGGATTTCCTCGGCACTTACGAATTCGACAGCGTGGAAGCGTTCGAAGCCGCCTCCGCCGGTGGCTGGATCGGTCGGTATCGCTTCCAATTCGAGAACCCCGGGATCAACCCCGCAGCCGAGTTCCGCGAAACGAACCATGGCCTCTTTGTGCAAAACGCCTATCGGCCGAATGAGGCTCTCAGCATCATATACGGGGCGCGCGTGGATATTCCCCGTTTTGGCGATGATCCGCCGGCCAACCCGCTCTTTGAGGAGACTTTTGGTTTTCGCAGTAACCACACCTACAGCGGCAACGCGGTTATCCAGCCGCGCGTGGGCTTCAATTTGCGTGTGAACGACGAAGGCACGCAGCAGATCCGGGGTGGATTCGGTCTCTTCTACGGCCAGATGCCCCGCGTGTGGATGTCGAACAGCTATTCCAACACGGGCTCGAATTTCTCGTCCATCGACATCATCAACAACACGCTCCAGCCGGGAGACAGCGGGTACCAGGCGGGCCGTGATCCGAGCATCAACCCGACGCCAGCACCGTCGCCCGACCCGGATAACCAGCCGCGCCTGACTCCAGACGCGGCCGCCCAGCAAGTGAACTCCATGGACCCCGATTTCGAGCTGCCTTCCCGCTGGAAGGGGACACTCGCCCTTCGATCAGCGCATCAACAACCTCGTCTTCTCTGTCGAAGGTGAGTTCACCTGGGTCAACAAGGACGTACTCTACCAGAACATCAACCGCACGGTTGACAGGGTCACCTTCGACGGTCGCGAGATTCTCGGCGGACGTGTGAGCAACGACTTCGTCAACGATACGATCTACCTCACCAACACGAGCAAGGGCTCATCGAGAAACCTGACCTTCTCGGTCGAGCGCCCGATGCAGGACGATGGCTGGTCCTGGCGGGCTTCCTACACAAGTGGTCGTGTCCGCGAAGTCCAATACGGCACGTCGTCTGTAGCCCGTTCCAACTGGGCCAACCGGGCGATTCTCAACCAGGGCGAGGATGTCGTCTCCCGTGGCGAGCTGGAAATCCGGCATCGCTTCCTTGCCCAGGTTCGGAAAAGTTTCGATTGGGGGAACAGCGGCCACCGGACCTCGGTCTCTCTTTTGTATGAGGGCCGGAGCGGATTACCCTTCAGTTTTCGGGCCTCCAATGACGTGAACAACGACGGGGTGACCAACAACGATCTTATTTTCATCCCCGAGCGCGGTGATCCCCGAGTGACCTTCCGTGACCATGTGGTTGGCGGGAGAGTCGTGCAAACAGCCGCAGAGGCCGAAGAGATTTTCTTCCGGATGGTCAGCAACCATGGCCTGCAAACGGGCCAGGTCGCCCCCTCCGGAGCGGGTCGCTACCCCTTTGTTCATCAGTTTGACTTCAACATCACCCAGGAGTTCAACCTCCCGGGTTGGCGCCATAATCTCGAGTTGAGCCTGGATATTCTGAATGTGGGCAACCTTCTGAACAGCAGTTGGGGCCTCATTCGGGGGAGCAACTCCTTCTTTGTGAAAAGCGAACCGGTTGCCCAGGTTACCTACAACTCCGCCACGGATTCGTACACCTACGGCAATATTAACGAGAACCTCGCAGACCGGAACTTCAATCCCTTCAACAACCGCGGCGAGCCGGATGCTTCCCGCTGGTCCGGCCTCGTCTCCGTCCGCTACCGCTTCTAAGCGCGAGCGGTCCGGCACCGGCTTGTCTTCGAGCGCCCCCCGTCTTTCCGGCGGGGGGCGCTTTCGTTTCCGGGCCAGACTCCTTACCTCGAACGCCTTGCTCGGGGATAAAAACTTTACGAGCGTTGTTGCCAAAGTGTGAAAAGAAAAGCCTAGTCCTAAAGAAGGATTGACCCGTTCTTGCGCAGACCACCGAATCACATCGATTTCTCCAAGTTATGCCCCCTGTTTTTCAAACCCGTGCTTCGCCGCACTTTGATATTTTTCTTTCGCCCCCGGAACTGGGAGGAGGCGAAGGAGATGCGCTGGCTGCGGCGCTGGCGAGCAATTGGGTGGCCCCTGCGGGTCCCATGTTGCGCAAGTTTGAGCAGCGGGTCGCGGAATTTTGCGGTGTGCGCCATGCCGTGGCCGTTTCCTCCGGGACGGCGGCCCTGCACTTGGCTCTGCGGGCAGCGGGGGTGGAGGCGGGCGACGAGGTTCTCTGCGCGACCTTTTCATTCGTCGCCAGCGCCAACCCGATTTTGTATCTGGGAGCCCGGCCGGTCTTTATTGATTCGGAAGAGCGCACATGGAATATCGATCCCGCTCTCATCGAGGAGGCGCTGAAAGATCGGGCGGCCAAGGGAAGATTGCCCAAGGCAATGATCGTGACGGATATCTACGGCCAATGTGTGGACGCGGACCCCTTGCGTGCGCTCGCGGAAGCCTACGGTGTCGTGATTGTGGAGGATGCGGCCGAGGCTTTGGGCGCGACATACTGTGGTCGCCCGGCGGGCAGCCTGGGAGACATCGCCGCGCTTTCTTTTAACGGCAACAAAATCATCACCACGAGCGGTGGCGGAATGGTGATTTCGAATCACGCCAAATGGGTGGACCAAGCCCATTTTTGGGCCACACAGGCGAGGGAGCCCGGCCTGGCCTATACCCATCGTGAACTCGGCTACAATTATCGCCTGAGTAACCTGCTGGCCGCGCTGGGGTATGCGCAGATGGACTACCTTAGTGCCCGGGTCGCCGCCCGCCGGCGGATTTTCGAGCGTTATCGGGCGGGTCTGGGTGACTTGCCGGGCGTGAGCTTCATGCCTGAGCCGGAAGGTTTTGTTTCCACCCGCTGGTTAACCTGCCTGACGCTGGACCCTCCCGCACCTGAGGGCACGGCAGAGAAGATTTGCGCAAAGTTGCATGAGGCCGGTATTGAGGCACGCCCCCTTTGGCGGCCCTTGCACGAGCAGCCGGTATATGGCGGCGCCCCCGCCTATGGTGGTGCGGTAAGCCACAGGCTGGCGCGGCGGGGGGTTTCCCTCCCCAGTGGCAGCGGCCTGACTCCAGCGGATCAAGACCGGGTCATCGAAGTTTTCTGTCGACACTTTCCTGTCTAATGCGGTTCCCTTCCCTTGCCGGATTTAGGGACTTTACCCCTGTGCTTTTTGGGATTTTTCTTTACTTCTGCTACCTGATCGTTGCTGATCTCTAACGGGCTATGAGTTTTTTTTGGATACTTCCGGGATGGTTGTTTTTCGCTGCCCTGGGCTTCGGGGCAACCGCCCTGACGCTACGGGCAGCACGGAGGGCGGCTATCATCGATGTGCCAAACGAGCGCAGTTCCCACTCCGTGCCAACGCCGCGGGGAGGCGGTTTATCCATCGTCGCTATCCTTTCCGCCAGTCTCTCGGTGGCGTTTTTTTCTGTCGATCACACCGGGGGTTCTTCGGTGCTTTTTGCTTGGTTTCTGGCGGGGATCTTTCTTGCCGCGTTCAGCTTGATCGATGATGTGCGACCGGTTTCGGCGTTGATTCGTTTGCCTCTGCAATTGATCACAGCAGCGGCCGTGCTCTGGACAGTGGGTGGTTGGCCGGTTCTGGAGTTGCCCGGAATGCCATCCCTCGCATGGGGTGCTTTCGGCTGGCTGCTTCTCCTCTTTTGGATCGTGGGCCTTGCCAATGTCTATAATTTCATGGACGGGATCGATGGCATCGCAGGCACGCAGGCCGTGGTCGCGGGCTTGGGGTGGGCGTTGGCGGGATACTGGGTGAACGACACGGCCCTCATGTGGCTGGGATTGGCCATTTCCGGATCGGCGGGTGGCTTCCTCGTCCTCAATTGGGCACCCGCAAAAATTTTTATGGGCGATGTGGGGAGCGCCTTCGCCGGCTTTGCCTTCGCGGTGTTTCCGCTCCTCGCGCATCACCGGAATCCGGAGATTTCGCTCACGGTTTGGTTGGCCTGCGCGGTCTTGTTTGTCTGGCCCTTTCTCTTTGATGGCGCATACACGCTCTTGCACCGCCTTTATCGCCGGGAAAATATTCTGCAGGCGCACCGCAGCCACCTCTACCAGCGTCTGGTAATCAGCGGCCTTCGGCATCCCCCCGTCACCCTTCTCTACGGAGCCTTGGCTCTGGTTTCCTGGCCCTTGGCCGCACTTTGGTTGCGGGGTACGTTGGGAATCTTTCCGTTTTCTCTCATTTTGCTGCTTTGCCTCGCCTGTGGCCTCGCCCTCATCGTGAAGTTTCAGGAAAACCGGGCGCGCACAAAACGCGACCAAAGGCGGAAATAGCCAGCAATTCCGCAGGGCTGGCGCTCATCGCCCAATCGCGCGCCGCGTCCTGTCCGGGGCCGCTGCCGCGCGCTCAAGGCAGCTTCAGGCGGAGGTCGTGACAGGCGTGGATGAACTCACTGCAGGACCACGCCTGAAAGGCTTTGCCCATGGGTCGGCCAGTCTTGCCGTGGGCCCATTCGTTAAACTCCCAGTCATGCTGCAGTCCGCTCTGGTTTAAGCGGGCGAGGCGGACCAACTCCGTGAGCGCGACATCCCGCAGCCCGAGGCGGTTGACAAACCGCACCCACTGCCCGCCGACAAAGGGCCAAATACCGCCATTGTGGTAGTGGTGGGGCAGGTTGAGGAGGTTGACGATGTAGTATTGCCGCCAACCCGGGTCTCCCGACTGCACCACGGGATAGAGGTTGGCCACCGGGAAGGGATCGTTCACACCCACTCCCCACATGAAGCGGAAGGCAATTTTGGCCCGCTCGATATCGAGCACATTGTAGAGCAGGGCGAGGATATTGCCGTAGACGTCACAGCGCCAGTCGAAGTCGAAGGGCGTGACTTGGGCGATGAGGTAATTGGTGTCGCCGAGGGAGGTTTGCTTGTCGGCGAAACTGTAGCGGCTCTTGTCCTCGATGCCGCTGGAGGGCCAAAATTTGTGCAGAATGGCCTGTTTGATCGTGCCGGACCACCGCAGATAATCCCCCGCCTGCCGCCACTCCCCGAGCAATTCGAGGAGGCGCCCGAAGCTGATGTTGGCCCGATACCAGAGCACCTCATCGTAGAGGATGTTGTAGGAGCGCCCAAACAGGTCCGTCCAGTCCCCTGCCTCGGGAATTTCGAGAAGGGCGTCGTTGTTGCTGTCGTGGGCACTGAGCCAGTTCATGACGCTCTGCAGGACCGGGCGGAAGTGCCGCAAAAGTTCCAAATCCCGCGTCTTCTTGACGTAGTCGTGAAAGGCGATGATGACCCACAAACCGCTGTCAATTGAGCTAATCCCCCCCACCCCGGAGTAATCCGGGCGGCGGGTATCGATACTCACATTTGCCGGGATCTGGCCGGTCGGGGAAACGTGCTCCAGAAGTGTCACGAGGGTTCTGCGGGCGCACTCCGTGAGGTCGGCATCCCCGCGCCGGAGAGCGCCGATAACGGTGATGGCCCCGTCGCGCGCCCACACGCTGCGGTAGTTTTCATCTGTTCCGCGGGTCTCATTATCACTCAGAGAGCAAGCGGAAAACCCCATCGGCGTGATGTTGCGGCGCAGTCCTTCGAGGGCTTTCCCGTAGGCGAGCCGGAGAAAGGCCAGATCCTCGGGACCAATCGCGTGAATCTCTTCCTCGTCGAGAAAATGCTGCAGGGCGTCGTCCTCACTGCTCTCAATGACCTCCGCCAGAGAGGAGTCATCGGGATGCCGAATCCGGTCAATCACCCCGAGGGCCTGGAGACCCTCCAGGACGCCATCGGCAAAGCACTCCTCAGAGAGGTAAGCCCCGCGCCCGACTGTGGCCTCGTGCAACTCCGGTTGGGCGTTGCCCACGACGATGGCCTTTACTCCCTCTATGCAGAGCATGGCGGCATCATTTCCCGTGTCGCCCGCCACCGCCACCGCCTGACGTTTGATTTTGAGCCGCTTGAGGAGCCAGTCGAGGGCATTGCCCTTGTTCGCGTATTTCGGGAGAATGTCGAGGTCGCGCTGGGAGGAGTAGACCACATGTGTTTCCAGCCCGCCCTTTGTCAGCGCCTTTTCCAACCGGGAAAGCGTCTGCGGATCCGCCTGCTCCAGATACCAACTCGATTTGTAGGCATTCTGGTAGTGAGCCGGCTGGAGCTGCGCCGAAGGAAGCCGCTGGCGCACGATCTCTTCAACCGCGGCCAGATTCCACCCCTCCTCCAGAATATCCTGAAAAGACTTCAGCTCCTCCTTCTTCGCAAAATCGTAAATCACCGTGCCCACCCCGCAAATCAGGTAATCCGGCTTGGGGAGGAGGTTTTCCCGGATGAGCCCGAGGGTGTCTTCGAGAAGGCGCCCTGTGTTGTAACACAGAAGGGGACGCTTCTTCTTATCAAGCTGTTCCCACGTGAGACGAAAGGCCAACGCGGCATCCGCTTTGCCAAGAAGGGTCCCGTCGATATCCGACGCCAATAGGCGAATACGCGGGGATTCAGAAGTCGGTGATGAACGCATCAAAAATGTCGGTTGGTGGCGCAAAAAACAGAAACGGAGCGATCAGTCCGAGACTTCGATAACCGGGCTCCGGCGACCCTCGGCATGCTTCAGAAGTTGCTGGGCAATACCCGTCCACGTGAAAAGACTCCGGACCTTGTGCGCCCCTTCGACGGCCAGACGGCGGCTGATCTTGGGGTATCGCAGGATCTTGAGAATCGTAATGCCAAAGTCCATCTCATCAAAGGTGTCGGCAAAAAGGGCATCCGTGCCGTAGGTCAGGGTGCGGTAAAGCCCCCCGTGGGTCGTGACCACCGTGGGGGTTCCGCAGGCCATCGCCTCAATGGCCGTCATGCCAAAGGGTTCATAGCGGCTCGGGAGGCAAAAGACATCCGCCGCCCGATAAAAGTCCGCCATGTCGGCGTCGTCCAGAGAACCCGAGAGGATCACCCGGCCGGTGAGGCCATGGCGGCGGATACGGGCCTCCAGTTCATCGCGCATAGGGTCCTCCGTGGTCTCCTCCGACTCCGATCCCACCGCCAACCGGAGGATGACGTTCTCCTGCCGCTTGGCCACCACGGCAAACGCGTCCACGAGCAGGTCGAAGCCCTTGTTGCGGCTGAGGCGACCAATGCTTGCCACCACTTGCTGATCCTCCGGCAAATCAAACCGGTGCCGCAGCGCCGCCTGGGAGGCTTCGCCCACCGGATAGAAACGGTTGTCGTCATAGCCCGGCGGGATCATGCGCACCTTGTCGACCGGGAGCTGGTAATCGTTCCGAAACATGTCCAACTGAATCGGCGATGTGGCAATAACGAGGTCGCATTCGCGATAAAGGATCGTTTCGTGGTGGATACGCCGCGAGAAATTGTAGGCCTTTTCGAGCTTTGCTTCGTCATCAGGAAAGTCCTTTGTCATTTCCCTCTTTTTCCACGTGCCGATACTGTGGGGCGTATGGATGTGGGGCACATTCAGTACCTCAGCCATGTGCTGACCGGCGAGCCCGGCATCCCAATAGTGGCTGTTGATGAAGGCATAGGAGAGCTTCTTTGTCTTGATGAAACGCAGGGCGTGCTCGGTCCACTCGGGGAGCTTTTTGTAGAGATACTCCTTGGGAATGAAATCTCTTCCGCCGCAAGGCATACGGATGATGCGCACGTCGGTATCCACTTCTTCGATCTCCGGCTGATCATCGAAACGGCGCGTCCAGATATCGACCTTGTAGCCCAACTGGGCCAGCTTCTTCGAAAGCTCGAGGACATAGACCACCTGCCCCCCCGTATCGGGCATACCGAGTGGGGCCTCCGCCGCCACGTAGCCATGCGTGGAGACCATCGCAATTCGCTCGCGGTGGGATTTCGTCGAGCGTTTTTTTGTCCGTTGGGTGGATGATGTGTTTGTTACCATTGTCAGGCTTTCAGCCTAAGCCACCGACCGGGAGTGGCAACCCCGAATCCCCAAAAGGAACTGGCACCGGCCTTGCCGGAAGCAGACCCACGACCCTCATCGGTTGGAGCCGCGCCCAAAAACGACAACACCCGATCAACCCCATCCTGATCCGCGCTGCTCCTTGCCTTGCACCCCTCACAGACAAGAATGTCTGTTCCACAATGTGAGACAGGCATTCCTGCCCGTCCATTACACATCCGCTCAGCGGATCATGCCGGCGGCGACGGTGTTGTTCGTGAAGGGATCGACGAGGACAAAGCTGCCGGTGATGCGGTTGCGGCGGTAGCTGTCATGGAACAGCGGGGCGCTTGTGCGGAAGGCCACGCGGCCGATTTCGTTGAGGCCGATTTCGAGGTCGTCCTCGATCTTGTGCAGGGTGTTCACGTTCACCTTGTAGCGCACGGCAGTGACCTTGGCTTTCACTTCCCGGGAGGTGTGCTGGAGGATGTAGTGACCGCCTGGATTCAGCTTTTGCTTTTCGGAGAACCAGCAAATCATGGCCTCAATGTCCTGAGACACGTTTGGCTGATTGTTGGGCTTCACGATCATGTCGCCCCGCGAGATATCGATCTCGTCTTCGAGGGTGATGGCCACGGATTGCGGGTGAAAGGCTTCCTCCAGTTCACCATCGGCGGTGTGAATGCCCTTGATCTTCGAGGTGAATCCGCTGGGCAGGACCATGACATCGTCGCCGGGCTTGAAGACACCCCCGGCGATGCGCCCGGCGAAGCCACGGAAATCATGCCATTCATTGGACTGCGGCCGGATCACCCACTGCACGGGCAAACGGGCGTCCACATGGTTAGCGTCCGAACCTACATAGACCGTCTCCAAGTGATAGAGGAGCGGAGCGCCCTGATACCAGGGCATGTTGGCGGACTTCTCGACGACATTGTCCCCGTTGAGCGCGCTCATGGGGATGAAGGTCATCTGCGGAATCTGTAGACGGGAGGCAAACTCCTTGTAGGCCGAGACGATTTCGTCGAAGCGGGCTTCGCTGTAGTCGACAAGGTCCATTTTGTTCACCGCAAGGACGACGTGCTGGATGCGCAGGAGGCTGGCGATGAAGCTGTGGCGGCAGGTTTGCTCGACGATGCCTTTGCGGGCGTCGATGAGGATGATGGCAAGGTTGGCCGTGGAGGCCCCCGTGACCATGTTGCGCGTGTATTGGATGTGCCCGGGCGTATCGGCGATGATGAACTTGCGCTTCGGGGTGGCAAAGTAGCGGTAGGCCACATCAATGGTAATCCCTTGCTCGCGCTCGGCGCGGAGACCGTCGGTGAGGAGAGCGAGGTTCACGTTTTCATCACCCCGCTTTTTCGAGGAGGTGACGACCGCTTCGAGTTGGTCCTCGAAGATGGTCTTGGTGTCGTACATGAGGCGCCCGATGAGGGTGCTCTTGCCGTCGTCGACGCTGCCCGCCGTCGTGAAGCGGAGCAATTCCATATTCAAATAAGAGGGATCTATTGAAGCAGACATGATAAAGATGAATTAATAACCGCGCTGGGCAACTTTGTCGAAGTCAGCCTTGGCCATGATTTCGACGAGTTGATCGAAGCGCGTCGTGGGGGACCAGCCGAGCTTTTCTTTGGCTTTGCTGTAATCGCCGATGAGCAAATCGACTTCGGCGAGACGAAAATAGTTGGGGTCGACCACGACGAGAGTTTTGCCGGTCTTTTTGCAGATGCCTTTCTCGTCGACCCCCTTGCCTTCGAAAGCGAGATCGATGCCGAGATGACGAAAGGCGAGTTCGGTAAACTCGCGCACGGTGTGCATTTCGTTAGTGGCGAGAACGTAATCATCGGGCGTATCCTGCTGGAGCATGCGCCACATCCCCTCGGTGTATTCGGGCGCGTAGCCCCAGTCGCGGAGGGAATCGAGGTTACCCAGGCGGAGTTCATTTTGCACGCCATGGGCGATGCGGGCGGCGGCCCGTGTGATTTTGCGGGTGACGAAGGTCTCGCCGCGGCGGGGGGACTCGTGGTTGAAAAGGATGCCGTTGCAGGCGTAGATGCCGTAGGATTCTCGGTAGTTGACGATAATCCAGTATCCGTAGAGTTTGGCCACGCCGTAAGGCGAGCGGGGATAGAAGGGCGTGGTTTCCGTCTGCGGGATGGCCTGCACCTTGCCGTACAACTCGGACGTGGAGGCTTGATAGAAGCGGGTCTTGTCCTTGAGTCCGACTTCTTTGATGGCATCAATGAAGCGAAGGGTCCCCACTCCGTCGACTTCAGCGGTGTATTCCGGCACTTCAAAAGAGACTTTCACGTGACTCTGCGCCCCAAGATTGTAGATTTCATCGGGCGCGATGCGTTCAAGCAGGCGGTTGAGGTTGCTGGAGTCGGTGAGATCGCCGTGGTGCAGAAAGAAACGTTTGTCGTGCAGCTCGGGATCGTTGAAGAGGTGGTCGATGCGCCCGGTGTTGAAGCTGCTCGACCGACGGATCATGCCGTGCACGGTGTAGCCTTTTTCAAGGAGCTGCTCGGCGAGATAGGAACCGTCTTGGCCGGTGATGCCGGTGATGAGTGCTGTTTTCATAGGAGTTGGGTGCGGAAACAAAAGATTGGGCAGATCGAAGCTCTGGAAGCCGACCTCAGAAGTAGCCTTGGCGCTTGCGGTCTTCCATGGCCGTTTCGGAGCGTTTGTCATCCGCCCGGGTGCCGCGCTCGGTCTGGCGGGCGGCGGCGACTTCCGCAATGACGGCATCGAGGGAATCGGCATCCGACTCCACTGCACCGGTGCAGGTGGCGTCGCCGACGGTGCGGAAACGGACGCGGCGAGTCTCTGCCTTTTCGTCTTCGGCCACAGTGACGAAATCGGTCACCGCCAGAAGGGTGCCTTGGCGGGCCACGACTTCGCGGTCATGAGCGAAGTAGAGGGACGGCAGGGGGATGTTTTCCTTCTTGATGTATTGCCACACGTCCATCTCCGTCCAGTTGGAGAGCGGAAAGACGCGGAAGTGCTCGCCGGGGCTCATGCGCCCATTGAAAATGTTCCACAGCTCGGGCCGCTGGTTTTTCGGGTCCCACTGGCCAAAGTCGTCGCGGTGGCTGAAGAAGCGTTCTTTTGCGCGGGCTTTTTCCTCGTCGCGGCGGGCCCCGCCGAGGGCGCAATCGAATCCGTTTTCAGAAATGGCGTCGAGGAGGGTGACGGTCTGGAGGGCGTTGCGGCTGGCGTTGGGCCCTTTTTCTTCGACCACACGGCCCTTGTCGATCGAGTCCTGCACGGATGCCACAACGAGGCGTGCGCCGATGTTCGCGATGAACTCGTCGCGGTAGGCGATCGTCTCCGGAAAGTTGTGCCCCGTGTCGACGTGCATGAAGGGAAAGGGAGGCCGGGCTGGCCAAAAGGCCTTTTTCGCCAGGTGGGCTACACAAATGGAATCCTTTCCCCCGCTGAACAGGAGAACGGGATTTTGAAACTGCGCAGCCACTTCGCGAAGGACGTAGATGGCCTCCGACTCCAAGTGGTCGAGGTGGTTGAGGTTGTAGCTATGGGACATGAAAAGTCTGGGTGGTTTGATTCAAATGCGGGCAGAAATGAGAGTATGCAGCGCCTCAAGGCAAGCCGGTAGTGGCGCCGCAGCGGTGTCGATGACGGTGGCACTGTCTCCGGGGAGGGGCTCCTCGAAGGCCGAGTCTTTCCCCGTAAACTGGGCAATCTCACCCCGCGCCGCTTTTGCGTAGAGGCCCTTCGGGTCGCGTTCGGCGCAAATCTCGAAAGGTGCCCGCACATAAACTTCGAGAAAATCCTCCGCTCCCACAATCTCCCGTGCCGCCATCCGCAGGGAGCGAAGGGGGGTGATGAAGCTGGTCAGGGTGATGCAACCGGCGTGCAGGAAGAGTTTGGCCACTTCCGCGATGCGGCGGATGTTTTCCGCCCGGTCTTCATCAGAAAAGCCGAGATTGCGGTTGAGGCCGCTACGGATGTTATCGCCATCCAGGATCTGCGTGTAGCGCCCATCGGCGTGCAGCCGGCGCTCGACCGCATTGGCGAGGGTGCTTTTACCAGATCCGCTGAGGCCGTAGAGCCACACGACCAAACCCTTCTGGCGGAGGAGCCTCTCTTTATCCGCACGCTTCAGCATACGGGCAAATTCCGGATAGATGTTTTCGGCCATGAAGCAATGAGAAGACGGAGTGAAGGGCTCAGGCGAGGGGTTTCCCCACCCCGAGCGTGTGGAAACCGAGCCTACGCATGGCCCCCAAGTCGAGAATATTTCGCCCGTCGAAGAGAAAAGCCGGCTTTTCCATGCCTTTGAAAATGCGGGCATAGTCCAGGTGATCGGCCTTGAACGCGTCCCATTCCGTAAGAATCACGACGGCGTGCGCCCCCTTGCAGGCATCGTAGGCATCGTCGCAGAGGACGATACGCTCGTTGATGGAGCCATCGGGATTCACCTCGCCCTGGCCAAGATCCAGACGGATTTGGCGCTCGCCCACCTTGGGGTCGTAGATGGCCAGGCGCGCATTCTCTTCCAAAAGGTCTTTACAAACGAAAATCGCCGCCGACTCCCGCGTGTCGTTCGTGTCCTTTTTAAAAGCAAAACCAAGGATGGCGATGCGTTTGTCGGAAACGGTGTTGAAGAGCGTTTTGACGATCCGGGAACTGAAGCGCTGCTTCTGGTAGTCATTCATTGCCACCACCTGGTGCCAGTAGTTGGCCACTTCCGGGAGGCCAAAATGCTCGCAGAGGTAAACGAGATTGAGAATGTCCTTTTGAAAACAACTCCCCCCAAAACCCACACTCGCGCGGAGAAATTTTGGGCCGATTCGGCTGTCCGTGCCGATGGCGTAGGCCACCTCGTCTACATCCGCCTCCGTTGCCTCACACAGGGCCGAGATGGCGTTGATTGAAGAAATCCGCTGAGCCAGAAACGCATTGGCCGTAAGCTTCGAAAGCTCCGAACTCCACAGGTTGGTCGTGATGATGCGCTCACGCGGCACCCAGTGCGCATACACATCCACCAGCGCCTGAATGGCCGCCTTGCCCTCCGGAGTCTGATCGCCCCCCACGAGGATCCGGTCCGGGTTTTCCAAGTCCTCCATGGCCGTGCCTTCCGCCAAAAATTCTGGATTGGAAAGCACTTGGAAGCGGGCCTTGGACTCGGAAAGATCGAGAATCTTTTTCACCGACTCCGCCGTGCGCACCGGCAAGGTGGACTTTTCCACGACGATCTTGTCCGTCGTCGAAACGCGGGCGATCTGCCGCGCACAGCGTTCGACAAACTTCAAATCCGCCGCCCGGCCCGCCCCAACCCCGTAGGTTTTCGTCGGCGTGTTCACGGAAATGAAAACCATGTCGGCCACGCGAATGGCGTCGTCGACCTCTGTGGAAAAAAAGAGATTCCGCCCCCGCGCCATCTTCACCACCTCATCCAGACCCGGTTCGAAGACCGGCAGATCATCGGAATTCCATGCCGCGATACGCGACGCGTTCATATCGACCACGGTGACTTCGATCTCCGGGCACTTTTGCGCGATTTTGGCCATTGTCGGCCCGCCGACATAGCCCGCCCCGATGCAGCAGATTTTCATGAGGAATGTGTGTTGATAGAAAAGTCTCGGTCGCCCCACGCACCCGCAGCGTTTTGGAAAAAACCCGCCGCAAGTGAGATGGAAAGCGCCAAAGAAAGGCAGAGACAGAGCCGGATATCAAGCCCCAAGGACGCGCGTCGCCCGATTCCACTTTATCCCTCCCGCCCATCCCGCCGCCACCGCCAGCAGCGAAAGGCCCAGCGTGGAAACTCCGAAAACGAATGCCGCTCCCACGCGTCCATCTTCCAGCAAGAGCATCGAATAGAGACTGAAAAACGAAAACGTCGTCAATCCGCCGCACACGCCGGCAAGAAAGAACAGACGGATCTCCGGCGAAACGCGGAACCGCCCGGCTTCGCTCAAAACCGTTGCCCCCAGACCAATCGCAAAAGAACCCACCACATTCACCAGCACCAAGCCAACCAGCGGACTCGCCGGAAAGAGTGCCGAGGCCCAAACCACCGCCCAAAGACGCAGGACCCCGCCCGCACCCGAGCCCACCGCCACGGCGGCCACCGATTTTCCGAACGGGCTCATATTCCGAAGATCACCTTTCCAGCCGCTGCTCCAAGAAATACACACACCAGGCAGAGCGCATAAGAACCCGCGACGTTGAGGAATGCCTCCCGCAAATCTCCCGCGAGGACTAACTGGAGGGTCTGCTGGCAAAATCCTGAAACAGTCGTGTAACCGCCGAGAAATCCCTTCAAAAACAAAGGAGCTATCCAGACAGCGGTTCCCAGGGGAGCGGCCAGGAGAGCCACCCATCCCACACCGATCAACAAAGCTCCGGACGCGTTGACCACGAGCGTGCCAACCGGAAAATGACCCGGAGTGACCCCGTCTACCCACGCTGCCAGCATCCACCGGCAGGCGCCGCCCAAGGCGCTTCCGACAAAAACCAACACCACCGTCCAAACATCCATGCACCCACTCGTTAGATGGGCCTGCTTCCCGTGTAAAGCCCCTCTGCATCAAGCCCCCCGGCCAAGGCAGGCTGTCTGGTTCGTTGGCTCGGCCGGTCTCCGCGCCTCTGGCGCATCCACTCATCCACAAACGCCTGCGTCCCGATGATCGCGCCCTGGGTCATGTAATGCAAACGGCAACGCAGCACCTGCGCCAGGCTCAACACCCCGCCCTCCCGCTTGACCGCAGCCACCTCCTCGGCATTCAAAGTCCGCCCCTTTCGGGGATCGGAACCACTCACATAGAGAAATTCCCGATAACGCGACGCCGTCGCCTCCGCCGAATCGCCGCTATTATCGACAATGTACCGCAACAGGGCATACGCTCTCAACCGCCCCGACCCCACCGCCTCACCGTAGCCGCTGAAGCGGTAGTCCTTCGGGTCGTCCACGATCCCCGCCCGCACCGGGTTCAGATCGATATACGCCGCCACCGCACGCACCGCCGCACGCGTGTTCTCCACCAACACGCTCCGGAAACGACCCTCCCACAGCGTCCCCACCCGGTCATACTTCCGGTTGAACAAAATCGAATAACGCTGCTTCAGGATCTTCATAAACATCGGCAGCGACGCCATCCGCGCCATGAGCAGACCCCGCATGGCCAACCTTACCTCACCGCCCGCCTTCAGCGCCCCCTCGATCCGCGCCATCGACAGCGGCTGCCCCCTACGCTCCTTCCCGTAAAGCAGCCGCGACCGCTCCAGCAGCACCCCATCGCTCAGCTCCCCCGCCGTCCCCGGCACATCAATGAGCAAATGGAAGTGATTATCCAGCAGAGCAAACGTGATCACCTCCACCCCACAAAACCCCGCCACCCGCCCCAGCAGTCCCCGAAACGCCTCCTTCTCCACATCCGTGAGCAGAAACTCCCGCCCGCACACCCGGCTCACCACATGGTGCACCGAATCCAACCCCTTCCGCCCCGCCCGCGGCATTCGCCGACTCTTCGATGGTATCAAGTATTTCATAACGCACCCAGCCTCCCGCAAAAACCACACCTTGGCAATAAGAAAATATACGGTAGCATTAAAGACCTAGGCACCGGCACCGGGGAGGCGCGGGCGCGGGGGGCAGGTTAGGTTGCGTAGCAGCGGATCTCGACGAGGCCGGCGGAGCGGCTGGCATGGGTGCGTTCGATGCGGAGGCGGAGGGTATGGGTGGAGATGGTCTCTTCGAGAAGGTGCTGGCGGCGGCAGGCGGTGTTGGCGGTCTCGTGCACGAGGGTGCGCCATCCCTTACCCGCTGGCACTTCCACACGGTAGGCCGTGGCGATATGGGGGGCCACGTAAAAGGGATTCTCCCAATGCGTTTCGAGGACCCATTGCATAGGAAAGGTCAACTCCACGCGGCGCAAATCGACGGCTTCGGGCCAGCGAAGCTCAATCCACTGCGGCAGACTTTGGGCGGGATCGCTCAACCACATGTGCATGCCGTCTCCCGGACGAGTGATACCTGAGCATACATTGGCCGGTTCGAAGACGGCTTGCGCAGGCTCGGTCTGGTAAGCCATCTCCCCAAAGAGACGATTCCAATGGAAACGGCCTGAGCCGATACGGTGTCCGCCGGCGGTGCCGTGTTGCCGGCCGGGCGAGCAGCGCCACGCAAGCGTTGCGGGACCTTCCAACTCAAGGCGATAGACTCCGTCCCTGAGGCCGGATAACCCCGTCTCCAGCCAGATAAGATCGTCGAACTCCGCAGGAACCGTCACCTCACCTTGCCACACCGGGTCCTCTGCACTGGTTTCATAGTCCCAGAGGCTTTTGGCTTTCCGCAGGGCGACACGAACAGACTGAGAAGAACTCTTTGTATTGACCAGGTGAATACCGAGTCGTTTCAATTCGCCTCCGCCAAGTTGAAACCACTGGCACGGATCGCGGTCGAGGGCGCGGCTACGGTCGGTCGCACAAGCCCACACGTGCGGCCTCAGATTTCCATCCTCCACGCGGTCCCCGGCTCCGAGGCCGTTGATTCGCAAGGAGGAACTGGCCTGGACATTGGCCCGACGCGCAAGATCGGCGGGATCTTCATTGCGGTGGTGGGGCAAAAAGCATCCGTCGCGGAGAAGGGCTTGCTGGATTTTCGCGGGGGCTTCGAGAGCGGTCTTGGCGAGGCTTTCGTTCTCTCCCCGGGCGTGCGCCGCGAGCGTGCCGATGGCTTGTCCCATGAGGCCACAGGTGGCCATCACGCGGACAGTTCCGAGAGCGGCGTGGGTGACGGAGATATTCCGCCCGGCCATGGCCAGATTGGGCACGTCTTTACTTATAAGGGAGCGCAACGGGATGCCATAAGGTCCGATGTATTTGAGGGCCACTTCACGCAAACTGCTGTCGTAGCCGAGGGCGCTGTCCGGCTCACTTGTGGGCGCGAGCAAACCTCCCGGGGTGTGCAGGTCAATGAACCAGCCACCGAAGGCACATTCATCCGGAAAGGCTTCCCGCCGCTGCAACTCGTTTTCATTCAGGAAATGCCATCCCATTATCCGTCGGCTTTCACGTTTGCCGGGGACTTGGCCGATAAACTCGAGGGCATAATTCCGGCAGCGATCCATCATCTGCGGATCGCGATTTTTCATCCAATCCCACACCCCGAGGGCATGGCGGGTGAGTTCGTGACGGATTGCTTCGTTGTCGTGGATGGTGTCCCAGGGCACGCCAATCTCGATCCACCAGAATCCGCCTTCCGGCTCATTGGGTTTGCGGCCTTGTTTATAGAAAAAGTCCGCATCCTCATAGCGCATGGCCCAGTCCGGCGCCGTGAAGGGAGCGGGCCGCCCGGTATCAATGCAACGGATATGAATGCTGTTGCCCATCGTATCGCGCGAAGCTTTGGGAGGCGCATGCACTTCGCCCGTCTCGGAAGAGGACTCCGTGCCCATGCGCCACTCACAACCGGCAAGGTGACCGACGAGGGCGTCACCCGTGCAATCGATGAACTGCGTCGCGTAAAGAAGACGTTCTGTCTCGGCGTTCGCGACAACGGCGCGAACCGCCTCAATCTTCAAACCTTCATGGCAGGCGGGCCGGTGGAGATAGCCGCGCTCGTCGGTGGCCACGGGCCATTCGCCGAGGCTCTGCAAGCCTGAGCGCCCATCGCTCAGGAGGACATCGCGGACAGTGGTGTTGAGGTGCAAAGTCAGGTTGGGTTCGCGCACAGCCATGTCGTAGAGGGCCATGTCGTGCACGCTATTGGTCCAACCGTTTTCGATGGGAAACAGGTGATTGTTCCGGCGCTCGGCGTTGAGCGCCTCCCCGATGATGCCGCTCTCGCGGGCGTTGTAGTGGTGACAGGCAGCTCCGTGAATGGTCACACGGACTTCGCTGGAAGCGTTGCCTCCGAGGACGGGCCGGTCCTGAACGAGGCAGGTTTTCGCCCCGTGGCGGGCAGCGGCGATGGCGGCGCAAAAGCCGGCCATGCCTCCACCGCAGACGACCAAATCATAGTTTTCTTTAACTGTTTTCATGGGAATGGGGAATCAAGAGGAGAAATAATGGAATCAAACAGCGGTTTTCGTCATGGCTTTTTCGATACCGATCGCCGCAGCCCGGAGCCGTTCAAGAACCTCCGGCCAAGGCTTCGCCGGTTTACCCGAAACCGCGATCCCGGCCACCACCGGCGAGCCCACGGGCACCGCCAGACTGCGCTCCCCGTTGGGACGGTCGATGACGGCGTAGCCCTGCCGCCGCACTTCATCAAGACGGGAACGCAGCCGCGCGAGATCCTCGGGAAAATACCGGCCGACCGTGGCACTGTCCGCGTGCGCGAGCATCAATAGCCCAATGGAAGAATCCTCCGCCGGGTATCCGGCCGAACGCCCGATCGCCTCCGCCATCGGCATACCGGGCACGCTGAAATAGAGATAGCTGACCGTGTTTCGCCAGAGGACGCCCATGGCCACAATCACTTCCAGATCAGCCAGACGCGGGAGCACCTGCATCGCCCCGGCGGTCAGGCCCGAGGCGGAAAGACTGAGTGCGGAGAGCGCGTGGATACCGGGACCCACACGGTAGCTCCGGTCCGGTAATCGGTGAGCCAGACCCAGGTGAGCCAAGGTTCCCAAATACCGTTGCACGCGCGTCGGCGTCATCCCCAGCTCCCGCGCCAGCGCCCGCACCCGCACCGCACCCCGCTCTTGCACAACGGCAAACAACACCTCCAGACCTTCCATGACACTGCGGTTGGGTTGGGCGGGTAAGGAGCTCATTATGTCGCTTATAAAGTGACACCTGCATCCGCGTGTCAATGAGGATTTTTTCATCTGAATGAATAAAAGGCGTGCCCGGTGTCGCGTTCACGGGCAAATGATTGGTTGCCCATGTTTGCCGAATCTACGCACGACCCCTGGAAAGATTGGCTCGAGGAGTTCGGGCCGCGCCTGCTTCTTTTCGCCCGTCAACAAGCGCGCCACCCCCGCGATGCCGAGGATCTTTTGCAGGAGGCCTGCATCCGCGTGTGGCGGGAAAGCGGGGGCGGTGAGGCGGTGCCCCCCCTGGCGCACTTCTTCCGCGCTCTGCGGCACACGGCGATCGACGCGGCCCGGCGGGAAGACCGGCGGGCGCGGCGGGAACAGGTCGCCGGCGCTCAGGAGGAACCTCTCGCCCTCTTTCAGTGCCCACTCGAACAGAACGAGCGACGCGCCAGCATTGAGGCGGCGCTGGGGGAACTCCCGGAGGACCAGCGAAACGTCCTCGTGCTCAAAATTTGGGGCGAGCAGAGTTTCGAGGACGTGGCGACCATTCTCGATATTCCCGCAGGAACGGCGGCATCCCGCTACCGGTATGCCCTCTCCAATTTGCGCAAGATCCTCCCCACTCACCTATCGGCATGAACACGCCACCTGATCACCTGGAAGAGGAACTACGGCGGCTTCGTCCGCAGGATCTCCCCGTGCCCCTGCGCGCCCGCCTTGGCCATGCCCGCCGCACCGGCCTCGCGGAAGTCTCGGCGCGGCAGATGGCCCGACGCCGCTATACCCTCACGGCGCTTGCCGCCCTGATGACGCTGGGCGTTGGTTCGTGGTGGCTCCTGCAGTCGGCTCCTGAACCCACCGCCGCTCCGCCCTCACCCGCGATGATCGCCGACCGGCAGGAAGACCCGGCAAGCTTTGGTATGCGCGCAGTGCGCATGGAACAACACCTCGCCAACCGCATTGACGACGGCGTCTTCATCATGGGCGACCGGATCGGCGTGCAGCAATTCCGCTACCAGTTTGTCGACACCGTGATCTGGGAAGATCCGCGCGACGGCAGCACAATCGAAATGAGTGTCCCCCGCGAAGAAATCGTCCTCGTTCCCCTAGCCGCATTTTGAACCTTGAAAGGAAACCGCAGATGAAAACCACCCGCCTCATCCCCCTCTTTTTCCTCCCTTTGACGCTGATGCTGACTCCGGCACTCTCAGCCGAGGAAGGCCGGAAACCCAGCGAACTCGCGGAGGAGATCCGCGAGCTTGCCCTCGAAATCGCTGCCAACGCCCGCGCGGAAGCCGCCCGTGCCCGCAAAGGAGCCGAAGCGACCGCCCATGAAGCACGCCGCGAGGCCTTTCGCTGGGTGCAAAGCCAAAACGCCGCAGCAGCGGTGCCCCGTCCCTTCCTTGGCGTGGTCACCGAACCCCTGCCGACGGTTTTGCGCGACTACATCGACATCCCTGCGGGAGAAGGTCTCTTGCTCAAGCAGATCGTTCCCGATGGCCCGGCGGCGCAAGCCGGGCTCGAAAGCAACGACATCCTTCTCCGCGTGAACGACCGCCCCGTGAACAGCCCGGCGACCCTCTCCGGCGTGCTTCGCGATCAAAAAGTGGGCGACGATCTCAAGCTCCGCATTCTCCGGCGCGGCGAGACCCTGGAGAAAACAGCCACCCTCGGCAGCCGACCGGCTGCGGATGGGCGCTGGGAGTCCCTCGTCGGTGATATTGGGCAAACGGGCAGCCGAATCGTCGAGGCCGTGCAAGAGTGGATTCCCGGTTCCGTGCGGCTCATCGTCGATGAAGACGAACGCATCACCGTCGACCTCTCGGAACTCCGCGGCAGCCTCGACGATATGCGCCTGATGCTGGAAGAGATGCGCCGGGCTCCGCCCACTCCCGGGACCCCGCCACCTCCCCCCGCACCCCCGCAAACCGAGCGCACCTCCGCCGAGGGGACCCGCACCACCATCGTTCACACGGAAAAGACGGTCCTCACGCACATCGGCCCCGACGGCACGGCCACGCTTTCGGGCGCGGGAACAGAAAGGCGTATCCATATTGTTGATACAAACGGCGTGGAGATCTTCGAGGGCCCCCTCCCCTCGTCCTCCGTGGATCATCTTCCGCCGGAAGCGCGCCCGCTGGCCCAGGCCATCCTCGATTCCCTTGCCCGGCTCCAGCTCCCCCGTGACCACGGTCAACTCGACATGGAACTGGAAGGGCATCCCGAACCGGCTCATTGAGGAGCCCCGCGCCGAGGAAAGGAGTCGGGTGGGATGCATCCCCCGACATCGCGCCGCTGTAAACTACCGCCAATCCGTCCGTCACCCGTCACCTGGTGCCTCCGGAGCAAGGCAAGCCATTTTGCCGACTGGGCGGCGACAGGATCCCGACCAAGTTCGGGGGATGATTATGAAGGTTGTAAGATTTTTCAACGGTGTTTCACCAGGGTCGCGACCCTCGCGAAGTCGTTACCGCCGTCTTCCATAAGCGGTTTGGGCTTCCCTCCCCTTCGAAAGCCAAGCCAACCATCGGCCGCGCAGAAGCTTTCTACCCAGGCTACCGACCCCACTACCCAGCTCTCACTGAAGGCGCGGATCTTTGAGAGAAGCCCCGATCCTTCCGCCAAACCTGCTCCAAGCATCGCTTTCTCCTTCGTTGCACCGGTTGCCGCGCTCCTCTGGTCTCTCCGAAGAGGCCGCATTCCCGGACCCAACCGGCTGCATAAGCGCGCCCGGTAGCGCCCGTGCCATTTCGTCGACCAAGTCATCTTGCCCTCGATCCGGGCAATCCCCCGCCGCGCCGCCGAGCCACCTGCGCACGCCTCCCCGAACCCGCTGAAACCATAATCGCCCGCGTCCTCGACCAATCCTGCCCGCACTGGGTTCAAATCGATATAAGCCGCCACCATTCTTTGCGCCTCCGTATCCGCCTCCACGATTACACTGCGGAAACGCTCCGCCCAGA
>JAFIGE010000224.1 GCA_020831585.1 Opitutales bacterium
GCGAGGCGAGCTGCCCCTTGTAGTAGGCGTCCATCTCCTCGCGCGAGCGCCAGATTTGCGCGTTGAGCACGTCCTGCCCGGCAAGGCGCTCCTCCAGGGCGGCGGCGCGCTCATCACGCGAGGCGAGCTGCCCCTTGTAGTAGGCGTCCATCTCCTCGCGCGAGCGCCAGATGGTGATGATTTCCTCAGCAAAGCGTTTAATCCGTTGCTCGCTGTCGGCCAACTGTTCCCTGACACCTTCGAGAGAAGTGTCCCTCGCGCCCAACTGCTCGCGGAAGAAGCCGCGCAGAAAATCGATTTCGTCCGTCAGGGCTTCAATGCTCTCACGGTGCGCCTGCCAACTTACAGGCGCGGTCGCACGGGCCTCGGCAAGATCCTCGTTGAGACCTTCGATCCTGCGTTCATGGACGGAGCGCGCTTCCGCCAACTCCGCCTGCAGCCGCCGGTTTTCCTCCCAAAGGCGGCCAGCCTCCTCCCGCCACTGGTGTAACGCGGGCAGTTCGCCCACGATAAAGCTCCAGAACCCGCGCAGGCGCTCCGGCCGGATATCCGCCGCCTGTTCGCGATAGACCGCCCGAACGCGGTCCACCGAGCGCTCCCATGCGCTTGTGCGCATGACCGAATCGCCGTGCAGGCGGTAGTAAAAAAGCACCTCGGGAACGACCTCGATCTTTGCCCCTCTCCATGCGAGACGGGCGAACAGTTCCCAGTCCTCGGCGGTGGTCCCTCTGGGCGATTGGAAACCGCCCGCCGCAACCATCGCCTCTTTGCGGAAGAGCGCGTTGGCGTCGCCAAAAACATTGAAGAGCCAGCCGCTCTCCAGGCAATTTCCCAGCGGCGTGAAATACTCGAGCGTTTCCTCTCCCTCCGGCCCACCGGTCCGGAAATGCCGGTTATAGCCAGTCACGGCATCGGCGCCGGTCAACGCCGCCGTTTCCCAAAAGCGTTGCACCATATCGGGCGCGGATCGGTTGTCGGCGTCGCAGATGACGATCCACTCCCCCTTTGCGGCCTCCACGGCCTCGTTCCGCGTGGCCGAGAGTCCCTTGTTTTCCCCGCGGCGGATGAAACGGAAGACCTCGCGGTCGTAGGTCTCCGCAAGGGATTCCCACAAAGCCAGCGAGGCCGCGTCGGTCGATCCGTCGTCGATCACCACGACCTCGAGATTCGGGTAGGTCTGCGCGGCGAGGGAATCGAGTTGTTCGCGAAGAAAAGCGCCGTAGTTGAAATGGGCCACGCAGACGGAGATGAGCGGCGATTCGGCGACGCACGGTGAAACCGGCTCCTCGGCCGCCGCCCATTCGGCCAAGCACGCACCCGCCTCCGAAAGACTCGAAGCGATGGCATCGAAACGTTCCCTGGTCGTCCGGGCGGCGAAGCGCTCCATCGCGCCCTCGGGAAACGGATCCGGTCCCCCGGGCACCTCGCCTTCCACCGGCGTGAACAGCCAGCGGAACCCGGTGTGCGCGCCGCCGCTGGCGCGGCTTTGCAACGCCACGAAAGCCGGAGCAGCCGATCCCACGACCCAGCACACCGTTGGCGGGTTTTCCACGAGCCAACGATGAAGGCGGCGGGCGTTCTCAAGAAAGGGCTGATTGAAATGCACCACCGGCTCCAACCAAGGAGGCAGCTCTTCCATATTTATCCAGTCGGTGCCCTCGGCAGTCCGGGCAAGCGACTCCGGACCGATAAACCGCCACGCAAAGGGCGTCCCGCCAACCACCCCGCGCAGCGCCTCAAGGCCCCCTGGCGGCAACGCGGTGAGCAGGCATACGGCTTGCGGACGGTTCCTCTTCATGCCTTCACCTTATTGGGGAAGGGTGCGGTAAGGGGAAGACAAAAGCTCTCCCGGAGCATTTCCCGCCCCGCAAGCTCGCCGACGCATCCGGCGAACTCCCCTATCGTCCCCGCGGCCAACCCGAAGGACCGTGCGAAATCTCTTCGAGACTGAGCCACATTCGCACTTCGTAGGAAAAGAAGAAAGGTGCGTCCACCTCACTCTCGGACAGCCATCCGTGCTCCGGACTAAAGAAAGTCCGGAAACCGCCCGCGTTATCGACGGCAAAGAGCCAACCGATGCTTTCGTGATAACACCAGGGAAAGGCGCTAACCTCGAATCGCCCCGCAGTCGTTATCCAGCGGTGGCCGCCGGTCGTCTCCGCCTGTCTGCCGAAAAACGCTTCGTCCGGCGGAATTCGTTCGAAAACAGCCCGCAACTCAAGGTGCCCGTCGAGGGCGACAAGGCGGGCGCGGTCGGCTTCGGGATCGTCCGTCCAGTAGGCGAACCGGAAACCCGGCTCCGCCACCGCTTCCACGCGGAAAGGGACGCTTTCGTGCCAGACTCCCCGAAAAGGAAAGGTTTCGTCCTCTCCCTCCCAACCCGGTGCCCCGCTGCGGACAACGGAGTCCTCCACGCGGATGTGGCCGGCACCCGCCGGTTCGATGGAAACCTCGAAAGTCGCATCGCCGCCCAGACCGGCGAACCGCTTCACCTCCTGCCGGAGATAAGCCGGCCGCCGGCGTGCGAACTCGCGCAACACCTCCACGTTCGACCGCCAGTCGTCCATTGTGCCGAGCAGACCCCAGCGAGCGAGGTGCCGGGGCATTTCCGGCTCGAAAAGCGCCTCCATCCGATCAATCTCCCCGATCACCCGATCCTCGCGGAAAACGGTGTTGAGCAGGGCCTCCGTCCGGTTGACAAACTCCAGGCGCGCCACGTTATTCATCAGGCGGCGGGGGGGAACCACCGTGGCCAAATCCGGATTGGGCCAGGCGGCTCCCCCGGGAGTCGTCAACAAAGCGAGGTAGTCCAGTTCAGGCCCGAACCAACTTCCGAACCCGAGATCGGTGTCGACCAGTATCCACCGCCAGCGTCCGTCCAAAGGCGGAGGATCTTCCGGTGAACCGCTGGAATCGCGCCAGAAGGCGATGTTGTTGCCGGGCCAGTCATAATTTCCGAAGTAAAGCTGGGTCGCGATGTAATCGAGGTATTGGTCGACGTCCATCTGGCGTTCAACATGCGCCAGGGACTCGCTGCGCTCCATGTCCGCCCTGGCCATAAAGTCCAGAAGGTTGCGGTAATGTGCCGCCGACCCTTCCTCCGCCTCCGCATTGTTCTCCAAATAGTCGAGATTTCGGCGACGGACCCCAAACGTGGCTTCCATGTAGCGATGATCGTAACGTTCCCGTAGATTATGAATTCCCCAATACTCTCCGTTGATGAAGACCACAGTGGGTTGAAAGGCCTGCGTGGCGAGGTGCCTCTTGTGGCGAACGAGTCCCTGCAACAAGCCATCGCGAAAGAGCGTTCCACGGTCGATTGAATCCTGTCCGGCGTTGCGCAGGATGAGCCGCTGGAATGAGGTCCGGTGTTCCGCGCCGAAGAAAGGGGCCTCGAAAGCCTCCGCGCCATATTGACTGCGCGCATAAAGCCGGAGCGACTTCTGTGGCAGCGTGCGGCTGCCGCCCCCGTGAATACGGACGCCCAAATCCCCCTCCCAGAGAAGCTCACCCGATTCATCCAGAAAGACCGCGTGTGCCCGGCGTTCCCATTCCGGGCCACGCATGAAATAATTGCCCGAAGGAAAGCCCCACAGATCGTCCGTCCAACCGCCCAGATAATGAAACCAAATGCCGGGCACATAGAGCCCCCACTCGAAGTCAAAGAGCTCTTCCGGGGGGATCGTTAAGAAAACCACCGGGAGTTTTTTCGGCACCTCTGTATCGGCCATCACCAAATACGTCCCTGTAACCACCGGCCCCCCGCCCTCCTCTGTAAACGCCCGCACACGAATCGTATGGGCCGTTAATACCGGCCCGGACGGTGCACGCCATCCGAAACGTTCGCGGTAGTCCTCCGGCATGGCCACCAGTTCCCCGTCGTCCGGGTACTGCGACGGATTGGTCGGGATAAGGGATATCGCATGGGGAGCCTCCTCCAGCGAATCCAGTCGCAACATCCCCGGCCACCCGGGCGACTGCGACGTCGGGATCGTGCCGTCCATGGTGTGGCGCAGCTCCCCGGCGACCGAGCCCCCGACAATCTCCAGCCGGATTTCGCCCCCATAGATACCCGACGGGTGGCTGAATCCAGGGCCTCCCGCCCCGGCGGCGACCGCAACCGCCCCACCCGCCCACAGCAAGGCACAGGAGAACAACCGGAGGACCGGCGAGCGATGGTGTTTCCGATCACTGGACATCTCCCCGCACAAAACGGCAAGCCTTCCGGGACATCAAGGGATTTTCGAAAACGCTTGCGCCAACCGGCATACCGAGCCCCGCCAGGCGCGGCGCAGAAACCGCAGTCGCGATGCGCATGTTGTATTGACAGAACGAACCCCGGCCACCCAGCTTCAACACGGCGATGATCGACCCCGCACCAAAGCTGTCAGGGACAGGCTGCTATAGTCTGCCCGGCGGAAAATCGGACAACGGTTCCGCCCTAAGCCACGCGGTGCCACGAAAAAATGCGGAACAGCGCTGGTCAGGCCTTCCCTTCGCTTAGCCGGCTCAGCAAGATTCTTAAACGACCCATGAGTTCACCTTCCAAAGACAAAAGGGGCATCCCCTTGATCCCGCCGATCGCCTCGGAGATGCTTCGCGATCTGATCATCACGCCCTCGCGCGATCCCTTTGTCGTGCTGCCGTGCGTCGCGGAACAAACAAATAATGCGAGGCATTGGATCGACCCGAAAACACTTCCCTTGCGCGAACCGATCGAGACCTATTACGCGCGGGACCCCTACCCGATCCCGGCTGTATCCGACCGCGAGGGTTACTACGGTGATGACCGTCATCTGGATTGGTGGTTGTCCGGGTTGCGGGACTTTCTCGCCGTCGAGCAAAACTTTTTGCAATACAATGGCACCCTTGGCAACGGTCGCCGTATACTTGAGCTCGGTTGCGCGAGCGGACGCGCTCTGCGACACTTCGTGTGCCATGCGCCGGACGCTCAAACCTGGGGGTGCGACATAAATCTGCGTCACGTTGAGTGGATCCGGCAGTTCTTGCCGCCGTATATTCCTGTTTTTCAGAATACCATCCTTCCGCACCTGCCCATCGAAGACCGCTTCTTCGACCTCGTGTGCGCCTTTTCCGTCTTTACGCATATCGACCACCTCGAACTGGCGTGGCTCGCGGAAGTCCGCCGGATTCTTAAACCAGGCGGTATCGCGTATTTCAGTATTCACGGGGAAACCACTTGGTCCAAAATGGGACCGGAAGTCCCCGCGTATAACTCACTCATGAATGCGCGAAACGAAATCAAGGGACCGGAAGTGAATGAAGCGCTTTTCGAAGGGCCCATACCCGAGCCGAAAACAGTCTTCGCATGGGAAACCATCCGCAATTACAACTCCAATGTCTTTCATACCACGGAGTATATCCATGATCCTAAAAAGAGCAGTTGAGGGCGTAAGCGGTCGCAGCCAACGGACTGTAGG
>JAFIGE010000041.1 GCA_020831585.1 Opitutales bacterium
ACTACTTTATTCGACCGTGAAAAGACGACATTTATTTTTGAGTGACTCCTTAGGCGGTCCCGGCACGGCGGGTGGGCGGGGGCGAGGGGCAGCGAGACCGCGTGAACGCGGGACTCCAGCCTGTACAGCGGTGGCTTCGGTTGGAGTCCCGCCTTTAGGCGGTCCCGGCACGGCGGGTGGGCGGGGGCGAGGGGCAGCGGGACCGCGTGAACGCGGGAGGCCTCATTGCCCGGGGTTCATTTCAAGCCTCAGGCGGATGAAGCGGGGTGAGCCGGGAGACATCGGGTGGGCGTCCTCGACGACGAGGGAGCCGGCGGTGTCTTCGAGGGTGATGATGTCCATGTCTTCAAGGGCGCTCCAATTCACAAGGTCACTGGAGACTTCGACGATGTAGTCGAGGCCGGTGGCGTCGGGGTTGCGGCTGACTTCGAGGCGCAGGTGGGGCAGGCCGTCGTAGAGAACCTCGCTCATGACGGGGAGTTGGGCGGTTCCGGGTTGGAGCGGGTGCCCTTCGAGAGCAAATTCGAGGAGGTTGGGGATGCCGTCGGCATCGGGGTCGGCGAGGGGATCGGCCTCGGTGCCGATGAGGCCGGCGGCGTTGGCCCAGGTTTCGTAGGGCGAGGCGGCGGTCGGGGCGGTCACCACGTGGACGGCCATGGCGTTGACGAGGGCGACCCAGAAGCCGGGGGCGGATTGGCTGGTGATGCGGAAGTTGTAAGCATCGGAGCCGCTGACGGTATGGGTGACGTATTGGGTGACACCCGAGTCGGTCTGGTCGAGGAGGACGACCTCGGCGGGGCCCCCGGGATCAAAGGTGAGGCGGATGAAGCGGTCGACTCCGGTGCGGCGGATGACGAGTTGGAAGGTGACTTCGTCGGTGGGGTTGAAGCCGTCGAAAGCGTAGGTCCAACCGGCACCGGGTTGATCAAAGCTGGCGGTTTCCCGTTGGGCTGCTTCGGACGGGGTGAACCAGTCGAAGGGGTTGGCGGCGAAGTCGCCCGCGACGACTTGGGAGCCGGTTTGCAGGCCCATGTTGGCGGTGACGTCGGCGGTGAGGGTGACGCGGATGCCTCCGTCTTCGAGGCCGTTGGTGTCGGCAAGGAGGACGTTGTGGTGTTCCTGTTTGGGGGAGGCGGTGCCGGGGGTCTGTTGGAGGCGGAAGCTCTGCCAGTGGCGGGTGCCGTCGGTGGAGTAGACGGTGTTGCCGAAGGTCAGGAGGTAGGATCGTTCGGCCGGGGGCGGCGGGGGCGCGGGCTCCACGGTGAGGGTGATGCTGGCGGATTCCTGCAGCTCGCCCGAATCGGTGGCGGCGAAGGTGATCTCGTGGGTGCCCACGGTGAGGGTGGTGAGGGTCAGCCCGGCACCGGTTCCGAGGACGCCGTCGAGCGACGAGGTCCACTGGCCGAGGTGGGCGATGTCGCCATCTTCGGCGTCGTTGGCGGAACCGAGGAAGTCGATGGGCTCACCTTCCGTGAAGGTGGCGTGGTCGGCGGGGCTGAGGATGGCGACATCGGGTGGGGTGTTGCCGGGGCCGACCTGGTAGACGAGGCCGAGGCTGAAGTCGTTGTTGGTTCCGGAGAGGATGGTGGAGGTGGACCAGTTGCCGCCGGTGCCTTGATTGCCATAAGCGGTGCCGCCGCTATAAACGGCCCCGTTGCGGGCGTAGCGCCAGACGAGGGAAGAGGGGTCGGACTCCGCCTGCCAGATAGAGATGGCGTAGACCGTGCCGGCTTCGAGGGCGATGGGCGAGGGGAGCATCCACGTGAGGGTGGACGGGAGGCCGCCGCCGCCGGGGTTGGTTTCCGCCTTGGTGCCATCGGGGACGGTCTGTGGACCGGAACTCACCAGGGTGGTGGCGGCGACGTCGGCATCGCTGAGGGAGTTGCCGGGCGCGGCACCAAATTGATGCAGGCGGATCTCGTAGCTTTTGCCGTCGTTCACGTTGTTCATGACGAGATTGACCGCCGCGACGGTCGCATCTTCGGGCATAAGGAAAGTCTGCATGAAGAAGGCCGCAGCGTTGACGCCGACATTCTCATTAAGCTGGGCCGAGGTGAGGGTGCGGAAGTCGGAGGCATCGTAGACGGAGACGCCGGGGTGGTGGGTCAGGGTGCCGGCGGGTGGCGGGGGTTCCGGCTCAAAGCGGGCGGTCACGGTGAGGTTGGCGTTGATGTCGAGGAGGACCAACGGGTTGTCCGTGGACGAACCGCCGCTCCAGGTCCATTCGGTGAAGAGTTGACCACTGTCGGGCACGGCGGTGACCGGGCTGGTGGAGCCGCCGGCTTCGATGCTCTGGGCAAGGGTGCCGGTGATGCTGCCGCCTGCGTCGGCAATGAAGGCAACGGAGTAGACAGGCGGCGGCGGGGGCGGCTCGATGGTGATGCCGACGCTGTCCGAAACGCTGAGACCGGGGGCGTATTCGTAGGCGAAGGTGAGGGTGTGCGTGCCAACGGAAAGCGTGCTCACGGTAAGGGGCGAACCGCTGCCGAGGAGACCATCAATGGAGGAGGTCCAAGTGGCTTGGGCGGAGACGTCGGCTCCCTCGCCATCGAGGGCGGAGCCGGCCAGTTCAACGCTGTCGCCGAGGTTGAAGACGGCCCCCGCGCCGGGCTGCAGGATGGAGAGGGTGGCCGAACCTTCGGATGGTTCGACGATCCACTCGACCTGGCGGAAAGTGGTGGTGAGGTCGTCCGTGGCGGTGAGGCGGAGGGTGTAGAGGCCCGGGACGGGGGCCGTGGCGGTGGTGGCCGCAGCGGTGGCATCGCCGAAAGTTACGCTGGCGGGGCCGGAGGCGGTCCAGAGCACATCAGAGGTGAGGGTGGTGGGCATGAAAGTGGCGGTGGCCCCGAGATTGGCGGTTTGGCCGGGGATGGCGGGGGCCGGATCCCCGATGGTGATGAAGGGGGCGGCGTGGAAAGGCTCGCTGATTTCGCCGGTGAGGGCGAAGCGGGCGACACGCAGCTGGAAGCGACGCTCGGGCGGGCTCAGCGCGTCGACAATGAAGCCGACACCCTCCAGCTCCCCAAGGGCGGAGGTGGGCACATCGAATGGGGTGTCGCGGTCGAAGGCGAGGGCGCGGGGAGCTTCGGGATAAAACGGAGCCCACATCTCGGCGGCGATCTCGATGCCGGTGAGGCGTCGGCCCACGGAGGTGTTGGCGATGGTGGATTGCGAGACGAAAAAGTCGCCGTCTGCCATGGCCAACCAGCGCATCTGGCCAACTTCGTTAAAATGGTCGAAGGCGATCTCAAACTCCGAGTTCGGCCCGAGGATGACGGAGTCCGAAGGATCGGCGTTTTTGAAATCCTCCCGGAGCCAGAAGAAGACGGCGTGCATGGTCGCCGGGTAGGCGCTGTTGAAGAGGAGGGAAAGGCGTCCGCTGGCGTCGATCCCGCGGGGGTTGGGCATGTTGAGGGTGTTGGAACTATCGGTGCGTTGGGCGACCCATCCGCCGAAGAAGCGGCCACCGTGGAGAGCGGCGGACTCGGCAGGGTTGAGCGGGCTTTGCCAGACGCCTCCCCCGTCGCGGGTGCTGAAGGGGTGGAAGCGGCGACCGAACTCTTCGAGCGGGGCGGTGTCGCGGAAGTTGCGGTCGGTCGTGACGTATCCGGCGGACTTGTCGTATTCGAGAACATCGACAGGTTCGCGGACGGGTTCGCGGTCGACGAGTACCTGGAAGTCCATCTGGCTGGTGGCCCCTTCCGGGGCGGTGGCGGTGACGCGCACGGTGTAGGTGCCCGCGCGGTCGAAGTAGATGTCGGTGGCCTCGGCGTGGGGGGAGCCGATCCAGGTGCCGGAGGGGCCTTGGATGACATTCCAGGAGAGGCCGGCGGCCATAGGGTTAACGGAAACGGCGGCGTGGAGGCCGTGGCCGGGTTGGAGGTAAACGGGCGTCTCACCGGGCCAGATGAGGGTGATCCCAGGGGCGGGGTTGATCTCCAAGGTAAAGCTTTGCTCGACCGGCGGGTTGATGCCGTCGCTGGCGGCGATCACCACTTGGGCGGGCGGGCCGGCCACGGGCACACCCATAAGGATGCCGAGGCCGCCGCCTCCGTCGAAGAGGTTGAGCCACGAGGGGCCGCTTACGAGGGAGAGGACGAGGCTATCCTCATCCGGATCTTCCGCGAGAATGGCGTATTGGAAAGTGGCCCCCTCCTGCGCAACGGTGGGCGGGGTGCTGAGAAACTCGGGCGGGAGGTTGGTGGGTGGGGTGAGGATGTCGAAGGTGTTACTCCAGGGGGAGGGGCCGCCGGTGCCCTCGGCGCGCACACGATAGGCTAGCTGGGTCGAGGCGGGGCGTCCGGCGAGGGTGGTGTGGGTGGTGTTTTCGGGCACGGTGGCGACGGTGTTCCAGGAGCCGCCGGCAACACTTTCCTGCACGGTGAACCCGGTTTCGCCGAAGCTGTTGTCATTCCACAGGAGGTGGACGTTGCCACCCGTCGAAGCGGACCCGCGGAGGAAGGAAGGCGCGCTGGGCACGGCCTCCAAGGGCACGTAGACGGCGCTCACGAGCATATCGCGGGTGACGGCGTCGAAGGCGCGGTCCCAGCCGAGGAAGATGGACCCGGCGGGGGGCTCAACTTCCGGCGCGGTGGGCGAGCCGCCGTAGGGCACGCTTTGGTGGGTGGAACCGGAGAGGACGATGCCGTCGCCCGCGTCGAAGACGATCTGTGCGGGCGGGTGGGTGTAGGGGAGGCCGTCGTAGAGGATATCGTCGGTGGTGAAGGTGTAGGTGCGCGCGCCAATTTCGACGGTAGCGTCGGCCACGGTGCCCCCGGTGCGGGCGGGTGTAGGGTGGCTCTGGCCGGCGGGCTGGATGGTCATGGCGACGAGGAATTGGCCGCCGCTTCCCTGCGCGGTGATGAACTTGTTCTCGGCGACATCGGGATTGAGGACGGGATCGATATCGGCCAGCGATCCGCCAAACTGGGGCGCGAAACCATCGCCGCGCGGGCGGGTGCCGTGGGCGAGGGTGGCACCGGCGGGGTGGAGGACGGTGCCGTGGAGGGTGGCTCCGTCGGGGGCGGTGATGGTGAAGGTGTTGCCGCTGGTGGAGACGGTGTTGAATGGCGAGGTGGGGAGCTGCCAGTGGGTGCCATCGTTGCTGGTGTCGGCCACGAGGAGCACGGCCTGGGCCCCGGTGGCGGCCTCATCGAAATCGACCGCGAACCAACGCTTGTGGTTGATGACGCCCATGTTGTTTATCTCCATGGAGGCAATGATGTGGCCGCCGCCATCGGTCTTGACGAGGGGCGTGCCGACGAGGGTTCCGGTGTTGAGATTGGTGGAACCGGGGAGCTGGGCCCCGGGCTCGACCTTGTAGAGAGTGGATTGATTGATGGTCTTGGCGGGATCATTGCGCCCACCGCCAACGACCCAGGCGGTGTTGTTGCCGATCACGCGGAAGCCGAGGCCATCGGGTCCGTCGTGTCCGCCGACGGCGAAGAGGCGGGCCTTGAACTGGGCGAGGATATCGTGTTCGTCGCTGTAGGCATTGCGGAAGGTGGAGATGCCGATGCCGTGTTGATCGATCTTGGCGCTCTGCCAGCCGTAAAACTCGAGCGGTGACTGGGGCGGAACATCGGCGGGATAGTGAAGGAAGCTCCAGATGGTGCCGCCGCGGGTGTCATCCCAACGGGCGCGGTCGGGGGCGAGGGGACCCTGGAGGCGGTCGTAGACCCAGCGCGCGGCGGGGAGGAGGGTGGGGTCGATGAAGTGGAAGGCCTGGCCGTAAACGCCCTCGCCGCGGATGTGCATGTTGTCGTTGGCCCAATCGGGTTTGATGCCTCCGTAGTCGTAGACGTTGACGCCCGAGGTGCGGGCGGAGATGAGGGCGAGGTAGGCTTCGGACAAGGCGGTCTCGGCGGCGAGGTCGCGCCCGTCGAGGCGGGCCATGGCCTGGGCGAAGGGGCCGACGAAGAGCCCGTAGGGATAGGCGGTGTAGCCGACCGCCTCGGCGGCCCAGCCGCGCGTCTGCGGATGGGTGCCCACGCTGGCGTTGATGTAGTTGCGCGCGCGGCTGTAGGCGGCGTCGAGCAGGGCGGGATCGAAGCGGGAGTCGGTCGCGAGGAGGGCGAGGCCCCCGGCGGAACCGCGCGCGCCCTGCCAGTTGCTGGAGGTGTTGGAGTTTTGCTCCGTGCCGCCGTTGTTGACGATGACCTTGGCGATGTCGAGGAGGGCGGTGGAGACGGTAAAGAGGAAGGCGTCGTCCCAATGGGGCGACATGGCGCACCAGTCGTAAGCGAGGGCGACGTGGGTGGCCATCCAGTAGCTGCGCAGTCCCATAAGGGCGGGGTCGGCCCAGGCGTAGTGGTTGCCGTCGATGACCCATTGCACATCTTCGCGGGCGGCGAGAGCGTGAGCTTCGTCGCCTGTGAGGACATAGAGGAAGGCGTTGATCTTGGCGCGCATGGAGCGCGAGTAGCTGTGGTTGGGATCGAAGGGAAGGTAGTCGCCGTTGTGGTCGAGCGAGGCCACGAGGGTGGCGACCATTTCGTCGAAGGGTGCCTGGGTGGCGCGGTGGCGCAGCTCGGGGATGTCCTCGGCTCCAAAGAAGAGGCGGGGGTGGTTGCCCGGTTGGAAGCTGTAGTAGTGGCTGAAATCGCCGACGACGAGGAGGGCGTCGGAGGTGCCGAGGCGCTCCGGGTGGAAGGCGCGACGGCGGTAGAGGCGGTCGGTGGGGTTCTCGGCCGGACCTTCGGCGGAGATGTGCCCGGCGAGGGCGACGCGGCCGTTGGGGGCGATGGCGACGGCGGCCAGACTGCCCGAGGTGGCCCAGCGGGTGACGAGTTCGCGGCTGGCGAGGTCGGGGCTCATGACCCAGTGGATGCCGCCTCCGGTGTAGAGGCCGGGAAGCGGATTGAACGTGTGGGGAGCTCCGGCGGCGACGCCTCCGACAATGTGGACACGCCCGACCGCGTCAACGGCGAGGCCGCCGCCGGTTATGCGGATGGTGTTGTCGCCCCCGCTGCTGAGCCGGGGAACGAGATACTGGCCGGAGATGAATGCCCCGTCCTCGGGCTCCAGGCGGATGATCGCGACCTTGGGCGCGGTGGTGGTGAAGGCATTGTTGTGATACTGGTCTCCGCCGACGATGGGCACGGTCACGGCGAGATCGTAGGGACTGCGGCGGATGGGGGTGTTGCCGCCATCGTATTCGAGGGCGATGTAGATGTCTCCATTTGGAGCGATGACGACCCGTTGCGCGCGGGTGTCGGCCATGTTGTTTTCGAGGCGGTTGAGCCAGCGTCCGTTGTCGTCGTTGCTCTCCCAATCGTAGCCGCGGATAAGGCGGGTGCCGAAGTCGCCGGCGGCGTATGAGCGCGCGGCGAAGATGGGCACATCGACGGGGAAATTGAACGAGCCTTCGAAGGTGGTGAAGTTCTTCCAACCGGTGATCCAGACCCGTTCCCGGGCGGTGTCGATGGCGATGTCGGTGGTGTAGGTGCCGCCCGAAGCGGGCATGCTCGCCGGGTGGGGCGTGCCGTCGGGCGCGATGATGACGATCTCGCCGCCGCCGAGGGTCTGGGAGCCGTAGGCACCGTTGGCGAATAGGGCGGCGGTGGTGCCGTCGTCTCCGGTGTCGATCCGGTGGGCTTGTTTGCCGGATATCCCGAAGGTGGCGGCGGGGTGGTGCCAGATGAGGGTGTCGGCGGTCGGATTGAGCTTGAGGATGCCGGTGCCTCCGGCGGCCACGTGGATGTTGCCGGTGGCATCGACGGAGAGGCCGGCCACATGGTCGCCCACGACGGAGACGGAGAGAACGGTGCGCCCATCCCCGCTCATGCGCACGACCACACCTGTGGCATCCGGCGGGGCGCTGGAAAGGACTTGCGGAGTGATCCCGCCGAAGGCGTGCGGATCGACATTGCCCCCAAGCACGAGGGTGCCATCGGGCTGGTAGACGGCGGCGCGGAAGATCTCGTCGCCCGCCGCCGAGCCGAGGTTTGTGGAAATGCTCACCCGGTTTTCGAGCGAGTTGATGGAGACCGTCGCCGGGTCACTGACTCCGCCATCGTTGTCGAAGGCGAGAGCGGTGACGGTGAGGTTGCCCACGGGGGCGGATTCCCAAAGCCATTCATAGGGGGGCGAGGTGAGCGTGGCGATGGGCAGGGGCCCGTTCCAGAATTCCACTCGCTCGACGTGGCCGTCGGTGTCGGCGGCCGTGGCGGAGAGACGGATGGGGGCTCCGGCGAGGGTGGTGGTGCCATTCGGAGGGCTGGTGAAGGCGACGGAGGGGGCGGAGTTGAAGTCGCCGACGATGCGGATGTTATCGATCCAGACGCGGTTCGCGTTTTGCTGCCCATCGTTGAAGAGGGTGATGAAGTAGGCTCCGTTGGCCTCGACATGGATGGTCGTTTGGTAGGTCACCCAGGCAAGCTGGTTGACGTTGAAGTCGGCGAGCACGACGGGGTCCGCCGGGTAGCCGGGGGCGTCCTCAAGCGAAAGGAAGAGCGTGTGGTTGCTGGCGTTGGCGCGGTGCGCATTGAACTGCACGACATAGGACTCGCCCGCGCGGAGGAAGAGGCGCGGAGTGGAGGCCCAAACGACGCCGTCGTTGGACGGGAAGTTGAGATAGCCGTTCTGGATGGTGGTGTTGGCGGTCACGCCCTCCATGCCGTCGCGGAAGGAGTATTGCACGAAGGGGGAGAGGGTGCCGTCAGCGAAGAGGACGGTGATCGGGCGCTCAAGGGTGGACTCGATGCCTCGGGTGTCGCGGGCGACGATCCGCAGGGTGTGGTGGCCGGGGTCGTAATCGGTGAGGGTGAGATCGAAGCGGGACTGGTTGAATTGGCCGAGGAGGCGGTCGTCGAGGTAGACCCGCACCCAGTTCAGGGGCGCGCTGATGCCGAAGGCGTCGCCCCGGATCTGCAACGGGGTCTTTTCCAGAATGGTCACATCCGCTTCCGGTGTGTCCCAGTGGATGGCCGGGGGGACGGTCTTGACGACGCTCACATTGTCGATGCGAATCCAAGGGTAGCTGTTGCCGTTGAAGGGACCGTAAAAGACAAAGTGTTGCGGACCCGTTGATTCGGCTGTGATGGTGAAATTGCCGGTGCTGTGAAAGCCGTGGTTGTGGGGAAAGATGGTGCCCACCGGGCCGGCTTGGTCACGGACGGGGATGGGGCGCAGATCGACGCGGAGATCGGTGTTGTTGAGGGCGTATTGAAAAGTGAGGGTGTATTGCTCGCCCTCCTCCAGGGGCAGGGCGGGGGTGGCCCCGAAGTCGTTGGCATAGGTGCCGCCGGAGGGAGAGGCGCGGTTGGTCCCCAGCCAGGTGAAATCTTCCCCCGGCCCGGAATGGAGGGTCGGTTCATCCGCCGCGATGCCTGAATTGCGCCCCCAGCGGCGCGCGACATTCCCGATGAAACCTTCGGAAAAACCGGTGCGGAAACCATCCAATCCAGTGGCGAAGGTCGCGGTGGGGAGGATGATGAATTCGCCGGAGTAAGCGGCGCGCGCGCTGCGGAGGTTGAGCGCCTGCGAGGCGACCGCGCGCACGGCACCCGCGCCCACTTCGATTACATGGCGTTCATCCGGCAAGAGCCCGGCATGGGTGAGCGAAAGGACGGCTCCGGCCACATCGACTGCGGATAGCGGCACTTCGTCGCCGGTTTCGACATTGAAGACCCGCACGAGACTGGCGTCGAGCAGCTCCACCTCGCGGTCGAAGGTAACAGTGAACGGATCGGCCACCCCGAGGGTGTCGCTGTGGGAGGCGATGGCGGGCTCCGCCGGGAGAACGGTGAAGCTCCAGAAAATGTCGCCATTCACGATGCCCGGATCGCCATCGAGGGTGAGGGCTCCGGCGGGCACGCTCACCGAGTAGGTCTGCCCGTAGGCCAAGGCCGGGGACAACTGCAGGCGGGCACCCGCGGCGGAAACCGTGCCCGCAGGGATCTCCACGCCATCGGAGAGGCGCGTCACCCGGATGCCGCTGGCGTCGGCGATGTTGATGGCGGCATTGAAATCCACATGCACGGGCACGCCGACATCGGCTGTCGATGAACCGGGGGCGGGCGAGCGGTCGACCGAGCGCAGGCCGTTGGGCTCGCCGAGTATCTCCAACTCGAACATCCGCACCTGGTTTTGCGCCGCCGCCGAGAAGCCGGTGAAGACCATGCGCACCCGTTTGCTGGCCAAGGTCGGCGTGAAGCTGATGTCGACGACACCGGCATTCACATGATCGACTTCACTGTGGATCACCTGCCAGGCTTGGCCATTCCATTGCTGCAAGGCGAAGGCCGTGAGGGGCGAGCCATAGGAACCGCCTCCGCCGGTCCAGAAACGGAAGCCCGAGAGGACACTTTCGTATTCAAGATCCACTTCGAGCCAGTGGCTGGCACCTCCGGAAGAGATCCAGCGTCGGGAGTCCGTGGTAAAGTTGCCATCAACGGCGGCCCACCCGGGCGTGTTGGAGTTGTTTTGCGAGCTCGCCACAACCGGTCGCTGAAGGGCCAGGTTGGACGGTGTTGCGAGCGCGCTGGCGCCCGAAAGGGTGATTAAACAGAAGACAAGAAGGGTACGGAGGGGTAGCATGGTAGAAATTTCCGCAAAAGAACCCGCCGCAGAAAAGCCCAGGTTTTCTTTAACTATCAAATTGCAGCTTTCGCGCGGGCGTCTGGGTAGTGAAACCTGTCTCCCTGATTTTCGGTTGATTGCGTGGTGGCGGCGATATCTCGACAATATCCCGAACGCTCTTTGGGTGAGGCGCGGCAACGACCCGTGCCAAGCCTGGAGAGACCTGGGGCAGGGGCAAATCCCCCTGCGCGGGGGGTCATTGGGGAGGCACGCCGGATTTAGGGCTTATGAATCCGCAGTCGGATGAAGCGCGGGCTGCCGGGGCCCGGGGGACGGCGCGAATCAGCGTTTTTTGCGAGGCCACACCCATGCCGTTGCAGGTCATCCACGCGATCAGGAAGCAGCCGTGCGGCGAGTCCCGGCCGCGCGATGCCATGGGGGCTGGTGCGGTGGATGCCGTCGCAGACAAGACAAAGCGGACCGCCTTGAAGCAGTCCGGGTTTCATAGACAAAGAGCTCTGGCAGTAGAAGCGAAGCCCTCGCGGGGATGTGCCTATCTTCGAGGATCGTTTTCTCCCTTCAGCGAAGAGTCGAGCGTTCTCTCCGGTTTGAAAGGATCAATGGCCCTCAAAAGTCGAGTTCGGCGTCGCGTTTTGCCTTCCAGCGTTCGATCCGCACGCCCACCAAAATCGCGCCCTCGTAGAGGAGACACATCGGAATCGCCAGGACGAAGAGGGTGATGGGATCAGCCGGCGTGAGGATCGCGGAAACGAGGAGGAAGAAAATAATGCTGTAGCGGCGGAAGGCGCGCAACTGGGCTGTCTCCAAGACTCCCATGAAGATGAGGAGAACGAGAATGAGCGGGAACTGAAAAACCAGACCCACCCCGAGCACTGCCCACGTAAGGAGCGAGTAATAACTGCTCGCGGTTATCAATAGAGTGAACCCCAGCATATCGTTGAAGACCACGCTCGCCCGCAGACCCAGGGGGAGGAGAATGAAAAAGCTAAAGAGCCCTCCACCCAAGAAGAGGAGAAAGGCCGCGACACAGCCCGGTCGCAAAATCCGGCGCTCGGCGGGGGTCAGGCCCGGGGCAATGAAGCCACCGAAAAAGTAGAGCACGATGGGCAGGGCCATACCGATGCCGCCGATGAACATCAGTTGAAAGATGACCGAGAAAACGCCGAGGAACGAGGTGTTGATGAGTCCGTGCATGGCCACCACATCCTCATAACCGGCGATGGCAAATTCGTAGGGCCAACGGAGCAGATCGGCAAAACGCGTGATGAAAAAGACGACCAGGGAGCAACCGGCGACGAAGGCCACGACCGACTTGAAGACCACCCAGCGAAGTTCCTCCAAATGATCAAGTAATGTCATTTCCACTTGAGGCGAGGAAGCCTCGGGGGAGGGCGCGTCACCGGGTAAGCGGAGGGCGCGCTCATCTTTTTCAATGTCATGGTCGACCGTCATGGGAGGCGGATTTGGCAGAACTTTTTGGATGAAGGGAAGTTAAGCGGAAAAAGGATGCCCGCTTTCCGTTGACAGGGCAAATCGCATCTCTATCTTCCGCCCTTTTTCACCGACTCAAGAGTGAAGAAGAAGCATTCACAATAACAACCGATATCAATCGAGCATGCCTCCTAAAGCCAGCAAAAAGAAAGCCAAAGGCGCGTCCCGGAAGACCGCCAAAACCACCCCGAAGGTGAAATACGTCTACGCCTTTGGTAAGACGACCGAAGGGGACGCGAAAATGCGGAATCTCCTCGGCGGCAAAGGTGCCAATCTCGCCGAGATGGCCAAGATCGGCCTGCCGGTTCCTCCGGGCTTCACCATCACGACCGAAGTTTGCACGCATTATTATGCAAACAAGAAGAGCTACCCCCAGAGCCTCGAAGCCGAGGTGAAGGATGCCATGGCTTCCATCGAAAAACAGCTCGGGAAGAAGTTTGGTGACGCGAAAGACCCCGTTCTCATGTCCGTCCGCTCGGGCTCCCGTGAGTCCATGCCGGGGATGATGGATACGATTCTCAATCTCGGCCTGAACGACACGACCGTCGAAGGCCTTGCCAAGAAGTCAGGCAATCCCCGCTTTGCCTACGATTGCTACCGCCGCTTCATCCAGATGTATGGCGATGTGGTGATGGGCGTGCAACCCAAGTCCGAGGAAGATCCGGAGCCCTTCGAACACGTTATGGAGGGTCTCAAGGAGGAACTCAAGAAGGACAACGACGCCGACCTCACCGCAGAGGATCTGCAGGAGCTCATCTCCCGTTACAAGGCGCTCATCAAGGAAAAGACCGGCTCCTCCTTCCCGCAGGATCCGTGGAAGCAGCTCTGGGGCGCGGTGGGTGCCGTGTTCAGCTCCTGGCAAAACGAGCGCGCGATTATTTACCGCCAGAAATACAACATCCCGGCTGACTGGGGTACCGCCGTCAACGTGCAGGCCATGGTCTTTGGCAACATGGGCGATGATTGTGCCACCGGTGTGGCCTTCACCCGTGACCCCGCCAACGGCGAAAAGGTTTTCTACGGAGAATACCTCATCAATGCGCAGGGCGAAGACGTTGTCGCCGGTGTCCGCACCCCCAAGCCGATCGCTGAACTCGCCACGGAAATGCCCAATGCGCACAAGGAGCTGGAAAAGGTCCGCCGCACGTTGGAGCGCCACTTCCGCGACATGCAGGACTTTGAATTCACCGTCGAGTCGCACAAGCTTTACATGCTCCAGACCCGCAACGGCAAGCGCACCGGCCTCGCCGCCGTCCGCATCGCTGTGGAAATGAACAAAGAGCGCCTCATGAAGGAAACCACGGCGGTGCAAAAGATCCCCGCCGAGTCCATCGACACGCTCCTCGTGCCCGTCTTCGACCCCAAGGCCCTCAAGGGTGCGAAGGTCATTGGCACGGGTCTGCCGGCCGGCCCCGGGGCCGCTTCCGGCCACATCGTCTTCACCGCCAATGTCGCTCTCGCCCTGGTCAAGGAAGGCAAGAAGGTTGTCCTCTGCCGCACCGAAACCTCCCCCGAGGACCTCAAGGGCATGATTGCCGCCGAGGGTATTCTCACCAGCCGAGGCGGTGTCAGCTCCCATGCCGCTCTCGTTGCCCGCCAAATGGGCAAGGTCTGCGTGTGTGGCGCGTCCTCCATCAAGGTCAACTACGAGAAGCGGACCCTCACCGCCGGCAGCCTTGTTCTCAAAGAAGGCGATTTCATTTCCATCGACGGGACGACCGGGGAAATCTTTGAAGGTGCCATCGCCACGACCGACAGCGAGGTCCGCCAGGTCCTCCTCGGCAAGATGAAGGGTGACAAGAGCTATACCTACCAGCTCTTCGACACCGTCATGGGCTGGGCCGACAAATACCGCACCCTCGGCATCCGTACCAACGCCGACTCCCCCGACATGGCTAAGGACGCCGTGGCTTATGGGGCCGAGGGCATCGGTCTTTGCCGCACCGAGCACATGTTCTTCGAAGGCGACCGCATCGACTTCATGCGTCAGATGATTCTGGCCAGCGACGAAGCCGAGCGCCGCGCCGCCCTCAAGAAGCTCCTGCCCTTCCAGCGCAACGACTTCAAGGGCCTCTTCAAAGCCATGGAGGGCCGTCCGGTGACGATCCGTCTCCTCGACCCGCCCCTCCACGAGTTCCTCCCCCACGACAACGCCACGAAGAGCGAGCTGGCCAACAAGCTGGGCATCAACCTCGACACCGTGAACGATCGCGTGAAGGCCCTCCACGAGGAAAACCCGATGCTGGGTCACCGCGGTTGCCGTCTCGGCATCACCTACCCGGAAATCACCGAAATGCAGGCCCAGGCGATCTTCGAAGCCGCCGCTGCCTGCCTTACGGCGAAGAAGCCGGTGCCCGTGAAGCCCGAAATCATGGTCCCGCTCGTCGGTTTCAAGGGCGAGCTCGCCAACCAGGTCGAGGTGATCCACCGTGTGGCCGCCGAGGTCATGGAGAAGAAGGGTGTGAAGATTGATTATTCTGTCGGCACCATGATCGAGATTCCGCGCGCCGCCGTCACAGCCGACGATATCGCCGACGTGGCCGACTTCTTCAGCTTCGGCACGAACGACCTCACCCAGACCGCTCTCGGCCTCAGCCGCGACGACATGGGCTCGTTCTTCGACGCCTACAAGGAAAAGGAAATCTTCAACCAGAATCCCTTTGCCAGCCTCGACCAGAGCGGCGTGGGTCAACTCGTCGATATGGCCGCAAAGCGCGGGCGTTCGAAGAAGGAAGACCTCAAGCTCGGCATCTGCGGTGAGCACGGGGGCGATCCCGAGTCGATCCGCTTCTTCCACAATGTGGGCCTCAACTACGTGAGCTGCTCCCCGCCGCGCGTGCCTGTGGCCCGCTTGGCTGCTGCTCAGGCCGCCCTCAAGGCCAAGGGTTGAGGTTGCCGACGGAGCTTCCGTCTGATCATTTCGCCCCCGTTCGGATCTGTTCCGGACGGGGGCTTTTTTTTGCTCCCCCGGGCTGAGTCGGCGCACAGCCTTCCCCGCCTATCGCTCCGTCCACTGTCTCTGCGGCCGCTATTTTCCGGTTCCAATACCGCCCCGAAAATTCGCCCAAACGGCTCTTCGGCTTTCGCCTCGTTTTGCCTTGGGGGATAGATGGCCCATGAAGCGGGAAGGTGACCCCCAGAGGTAAGCGCAGCTAATCTATGGCCCGTTTTGGGTATTAGCTCAATTGCATTCCGGCATTCCCGGGGCTTTTAGGTTTGCTCTCTGTTCCGCTATAACGTTTTTTGGGACAATCACACAACGCTGAATGCTCCTTCGTCTACCGAACAGCAGCGGATTGTTTCCGCAGGCGTTTGAACCCTCCCGTGCCTGAGCTGCGCGCGACCTCTCCTGCCAAGCATGAAGAAAAAAATCCGTCCTCTCCCGTCTTTTTTCCGTTACCCCATTTCCGCCCCGTTGGCCGGCCTGTGTGCTCTGGGTGTTCTCTTTGCCCTGCCGCTCGGGGCGGATTGCGAACCGGGTGTTTGGGACGCTGACTTTGGCGTTCCGGGGGCGAGCGGCAGTGTGCGGGTATTCGCTCATCAGGGGCGCACGTCCGACAATCGCTTGATCGCGGGGGGCTTCTTCTCCGAGATCGGCGGGGTGTCGGCAGGCCGGGTGGCGCAGTGGGACGGTTCGGCATGGACTCCACTCGGGGATGGCTTTTCGAGCGGCACAGTATGGGCCCTCTCCACGGATTCGCCGACGTTTTTTCCCGTCATCGCGGGCATGACATCCGGGGACCGCGTCTACGGGTGGAACGGGTCGGAGTGGACCACACTGGGCGGTGGCTTTAGCAACGGCGTGGTCTATGATTTTCTCACGGCGGATGTGGGCGACGGCAACCGCCTGCTCGCGGCGGGATCATTCGGATCCCCTGCCCGTGTGGCCCAATACAACAGCTCGTCGGATTCCTGGGAGTCCATCGGAAGCGGTTTTGTCAACGGCACAGTGCGGGCACTCGCGGAATACGGTTTTGGCAACGACCGTGCCGTGTACGCGGCGGGCAGCTTTACCACAGGAGGCGGTTCGCCCGCCAACCGGATCGCGCGCTGGAATGGGAGTTCGTGGGTGCCGGTGGGCGGCAGCCCTTTTGAAAACGGGATCATCTACGCGCTCGCCGTCTTCGATGACGGCACAGGCCCGCACCTTTATGCCGGCGGCAGTTTCACAGTCGCAAACGGTTCGGTGGCAGACCGCGTGGCTCGCTGGAACGGCAGCGAGTGGGAAGCCGTCGAAGGCGGTTTCGCGAGCGGCACGGTATGGTCGCTCGAAGTTATCGATGATGGCACTGGCCCCGCGCTCTACGCAGGCGGCAGCCAACCGGGCCGGATCAGCCGCTGGAACGGCGAGTCCGGTGCGGGATGGGAAAACGTCGGGCAAGCGACGAGCGGCTCTGTCCACGCCCTCGCGGCATGGGGCGAATCCCGCGCCGATCTGTATTTCGGCGGACTCTTTTCCTCGATGGGCGGAGAGGACGCTTCCAACATCGCGCGGATGAGCGGGTGTGCGCCCATGTACCGCACGCCGTCGGCCATCTCGGCAGAGGTCGACTCCTTCACGGCCCCCGGCTTCACCGGTTTCATTATCAGCTCCGATGAAGACAACCCCGATCCGGAGTATGACCGCGACGCCATCCGAGCCCAGGTGGGGGCGACTTTCCGCCGGACCTTTGGGTTGTCCGCTTCCGGCCAGTTCCGCGTGGCTTTTCAGGTCCTCGACAGCGAGGGCAACCCACTGCCGCTCCGCGGGGCGACCGGACCGGATCACCGTGTCCTCACGGGATGGCGGACGGTGAGCCTGACGCTCTTTGGCGGAGCCACGCAGTCGGAGACATTTTCGGCGGACCTGCGTCCGGAGGGAGAATGGCCGCCTTTCGGGGCCGTGCGCCTCCGGGCCACCATCATCCGCTGCCTGGAGCCTTATGATTCCGCTTTCGGTTGCGGCGAAAAAATCGCTGAACAAGCCACGACGGGGGCGAGCACGATTCTCCATTTCGCCAACATGGAGAGCGACGATGCCGCCCTCAATGTGCGCCCGTGGCTTTCGAGCGTTTCCGTGCAGCGCCGCCACATCATCGATACGGCCGAGGGCGAGGAACACTTCCGCGCGCGGGCGCTCTTCGCCGTCTACCGCTACGACGGTTTTGCCGGTGCGAGTGATGGCCCCGATCCTGTGGATTTTCATTTTGATGTCACTGTGCGCGACGCCGACGGCACCGTGGTCCCGCTGGCGGAAGACCGGGTCACCGTCACGCGCAACATCCGGCGCTGGAGTAACGGATCTCCGCGCACGCCTTCGGTGACATCGGAGGAGGCCTTCCTCGATTTCCGGCCAGCCGGTCAGCTTGATTCGACGGCCGGTCCGTTCACGATTGAAGTGGAGTTGTCCCACACGGAGCACCCGGCCGCGCCGCCCGCTGAACAGGAGTTGTTTGCCGGGGCACGGACCTCTTCGAATAATCGGCTCCTGCATTTCAATGGCGACCTCTTCTTCGACGATATCCGCTTTGTCATCACCGAGGTTGAGAGCACACCGGTTTACACGGGTTCGGGAGGGCTGAACTCCGTGGAGGTGTCGCTGGATGTGGCGGAGAGCGGTGCTTTTGCGGCCAAGGTGCCCAACCAGTCACTGGGGTCGGGCGACGCCCTGACTGTGCGTCTTCTCAATACCGGTCGAGCCATTGTCATGGATGGCTCGCGCTCGGTGCGGCCGACAAGCGGAGATCCGCTGGAGGCGATTTCGGATGTCAACGGCATCCGCTTTTATCGGGCCGTTGTGCAGGCGGACGCCTCCGGGCTGAATATCCCCGCGACTTTCCTTCTACTTCCGCCGGGTTTCACGTTTCGTGCCGAGGTGCAGGAGTCCGGAGAGTTGCGCGGCTTCGCTTTTGTGCTCCTGCCCGGTGCGGGTCCGCTGGATGAAAATCTACACCCCGCCTTCGATCCATCAGAGACCTACAGTCCGGAGAATCGCGCCATCCTTCAGGAAGACGCCCGGCCCATTGCTTACCATGCCACTTCGCTCACCTGGAACACCAGCGGAGGCTTCATTGAGTTGGGCGGCATTGAACCGGTCTATGTTAACGAATGGCGCTACGCGCAATTGGAAACGTGGGCCGAGGGAGAGTTTATCACCCCCGAAGAGGCCCGCCGACTCAGCAACAAGGGCCACTACCGTTGGGTTGTGGGTGTTTCCGACCCCATGCGTATCTACGGCGCGGGCGAGGGTACCGGCGGGATACAGGCGCAGCTCGTATACGGAGCCGGAAGCTACCAGCCTCACTTTCCCCGCACTGGTCCTGTGGAGTGGAACTTCGGGGGCATGGTTATTGAAGACGGGGAGGTCACCGTGGGCAACAGCTTCCTTGCGGAGGTCAGCCCCATCGAGATCGAATACGGGCAAACCTGCCCGGAAGCCGCCTGTGACGACGACGGGAGCAGGGTCTTCAACTTCATTCCCGACGATGGCCGCCTGAACTTTACCGCCGATGGCGGATTGCACGCGTCCGGCCAACTGAGTGGCCACGATCACCTGCAATGGGGTTCGCTGGGCGGCGGAGATTTCGCCTACAACGTCATCAATGCCCAGCGGGGTCATCTGCACATTGCCGGCCACCACGCCCGCCATTCGGAGAGCTCCGTGACCGCAGGCGAAAAGCCCGCCCTCATTCTCTACGCGGGCGTCGATCCCTCGGCCCTCGATCTCTACGAGCGCCCCGGACAAGCTGCTTATGCCGACGGTCTGGGTGATTACGCGGGAGTCAACCTGCGCGTGCCCACCGATGCATCCGGTGCGGCCATCAGCCGGATCGGCGGGGAAAACATTCCTTTTACCCTCACCGACCGTTCCAAATTCTATGTGCGCGAGCGCGGGGTTACCGGGATCTACGAAGAGAGCCCCGGCACCTTCGGCGCTCCCGACGGCGAACTGACCCTCTACGGTTATGATTTCACCTTTGACCGCTACGGGCTGAACTTTGAGTTCGGTAGCAACCTCCTCTCCATCACCAACGGGAGCGTGACGGTGCCGTTTCCCTCCGACTTCACCCAATCTTTCGCGGGCCTCACCTTCACCTGTCTCGGGGCACCCGATTCCGCCGAACCCCCCGAAGGCGAAGACGATCCCTTGCCCCTGGCCTACTGGCAGGCCTCCTTTTTCACGCGGGTGATCAACTTCGCGCAAGATCCCGCGAACCTTTGCGGCGATGCGAATGCCTTTCTCACCCTCGGCCTCTCCGTGCCCCTGGGAGCCCTCGACACGACGGCCCATGGCGTCCTCGGTTTTCTCCCCTCGGGCAACATCATGACTTGGGCCGAGGCCTCCGCCGAAAACCTGCCGGGCCTCACCTCGCGCCTCCCTCTGCCGCCCGGTATCACCCTCGCCGGACCCGAGGAAGAAACCTACCACCTTGATCCCGTCACCGAGCTCTATTTCAACGATTACCGCGCCCACGACGGCACCGGGGCCGTGGGCTTCGTCACTTTCGCCACCACGACGGCCGTACCTTTCTTCAAGGACCTTCAGGTGCAGGTGATGACCAGCGCCCAGGCTGATGTGGAAAACGCGGTCATCTACCTCGCCGGCGGCTGGCCCGGCGATGGCTGGCGCGACGGCGATTTGCACTTCTTCACGTCCTCCACCTTTGACCGTGCGCACCGCGCCTTCCCGCAAGGCATGGCCCTTGATGATTACCGCACCGCCGACGAGGATTCGGATGATACCTACCTCGTGAGGGCCGTGCAAAATTGGCTCGATGTGGTGCAGTTCAATTACCCGCTCCTCTGGAGCAACACCCTCCGCACCTTCCGCTCCCAAGAGACCCTGAACGAGGACTTGCTTGTCGTATTTGTAAACCACCGCGTGGAACGCCTGAGCCCGCGCAACGCCGAACTGATCTTCGGGGCCACCTACGACGGCCTCCCCCAGGTCAACCTCGCCGCCATTGCCGTATCCGCCATCGATGAAGCCACCGGTGCCGCCTCCGCCCTCATTGAGGCGGTGGGCGAAAACGGCCGCGGGCTTATCGACTCCCTCGGCGGGGGGATCGATTCCGCCGCCGATCTCTTGCGCGACCGCATGGACGTCCTCTTTGGGCCGATGCTCGATAATGCCCTCGATGCCGTGATCGATCCCGCTTACGCCGCCCTTGAGGATGCTTTCAACACCATCCAGGCGACCGCCGACAACATCGACGAATTGCAGGATGAATGGGCCTCCGAGCGACTCACCATTCTCGAAGAGTTCCTTACCGGCACGGTCGGCGATGCCGAAGCCACCCTTGTCGGTGCGCTTACCCAGCTTGACGGACTGGTGGCCGATGCCGATGGCCTCCTCGGCCAGGTCGATCAGCGGCTTGCCCGTATCCAACTTTTCATTGCGGCGATGATTGACGAGGTGCAGCTCGATATCGACGGGCTACCCATGCCCAACTTCAATCCCAACCACGAGGCCCTCATCAACGAGGCCCTCGATGCTTTGCCGCTCCCCGGCCTCCTCGCTGAGATCGAGGGCGAACGCCAAATCATCCGCAACTTCGCCGAACTCCTCGTGCAGCAGCTCTCGCCCGGAATTGCCGATGCCCTGGGAGCCGCAGAGGAAATTCTGGGTGAGCTGGAGGCACGCCTTGAAGCCCTTCTGGAGCGCGCCGAACCCACCATCGATCGCATCGTCACCGTCCTTGAACGGGCCGACGAAGAAGTGCAAAACGTCCGCGATCTTCTCGCTGAGGGCAGCGCCTACGCCAACGAAATCCGCGGCATGTTTGCCAGTGCCGGGAGCGAGATCGAAACCCTCGCCGGAGAGGTGCGCGACGCCATCGACGATTTTTTCCAGACCATCGAAGACCATCGCCCCGCCACGCCCGTGGGCGATTTCGTCTCGCAGGTGCGCTCGCCCTTTGACGATTTCGATCCCGAGGAAATCAAAGAACGCATCCGCCAGGAGGTGCGCGACCGCTTTTATCAAACGGCCGTCATTGATGAAGTGCAGCAGTTCCTCAAAGCCCAGCTCTACGAGGTGGATGCCCTCATCCAGGATGCTGTCGATACGGCCCTTCACACTATCAATCACACCATCCGCGACTTTCTGGCCGATGCCGTGGCCGAACTCGACGACACCATTAATGGCGTCATCGGACCCCTCGGAGACTACATCGGCTCGGGTGATATCGCGGGCTACGCCCACATCCAGGGCGAAGCGCTGCGCCTTCTCCGCCTCGACGGTGCCTTTGAATGGCAAGTGCCCAAAGAACTCACCTTCCAAGGCTATCTGCAAATCCGGCAGTTTGACGCGGAGGGGCCCGCCGCCGCCTGCGGCCCTGTGGGCGAGCCCTTCAACGAGGTGGAAATCGGGGCGGTCGATGTGCCTCTCGGCTGGATTTCCGATGGTATGCGCGCCGATGTGATGACCCGCTTCTCCTTCGAGACGGGGCCCTTCCGCCCGACCGGACTCGCGGGGGCCTTCGAACTCACCGGCGGTGCGCTTGATTTCGAGGCCTTCACCATCCGTGCCCTCGGCGCGTCCGTGGCCTTCGGCACGCAGGAGAACTATATCAGCGCGGCCACGGAAATGGAGTTTTCCGATTATCGCCTTGCCGGCGGCGTCTTCTTCGGGCGCACCTGTACCTTGCAGCCCATCGAACTGTGGGATCCCGAAGTGGCCGCCTTGCTGGGGCCGCCCGATCCCACCTTTACCGGCGCGTATGTTTACGGGGAGGGGTGGATTCCCATCTCCGAGGCCCTTCTCGGCTTCCCGGCGTCGTGCATGTTCCGCATTTCCGCGGGGGTGGGGGCAGGGGCCTTTTACTTCGCCGAGGGGCCGACCTATGGCGGGCGCCTCTTCGCCGGAATCAGCGGGGATGCCCTCTGCCTCGTTTCCATCAAAGGGGAAGCCCGCCTCGTTGGCGTGAAGCAAGGGGATGACTTCCGCTTCTCCGGCAGCGGCAACGTGGCCGGCCGCGCGGGCAAGTGCCGCTTCTGCGTGCGCTTCTCCAAAACCGTAAACCTCAGCTACAGCGAAGGAAGCTGGAGCGTCGACTACTGATTGATCATGCGACACCGATTCTACCTTCTGGCCCTATTCTGGGCGCTCACCTCCGCCGCACGTGCGGGTGATGATATTGATTTCCTCTACACTGCCGGAACGGTCACGCAAAACGCCGCCGGTCAGTCCTGGGCCTATGTCGCTTGGCAAAGCACGGGCGAGGGCGTCCCGCGCGGACCGTTTTCGATCCACGCCAAGCCGGGCGGTCCCGATTCAGCGGCCGATTTTTCCCGCGTGGCCATCGTCGAGCCGCTTTACGATCCCGCCGTTATCCGGTCCGTCCTCTCCCGCGCACGCAATCTCGGCGAGGATCTCGACGCGCTCGAAGAAACGGCCCGCCGCCTCTTCCTGGATGTCCTTCCCGATGGTGGCTTCGAACTCGAAGAACTCCTCTCTGTCGTCTTCTACAGCGCGGAAAATGATCCGGAGCTTTTCGAGACGCTCACCCTGTTTGCCCGTATGCACCCTGCGGTCGCTCTCTGCCTCGGCTGGGGCTACGCCATGCCCCTCCCCGCCGGAGAGACCACCATCGAGCTGCGCCGCCATGATCTTTCCAGCGGTGCCGATACGTCGGTCGTGGGGCGCGTGACCCTCGACCCCGCCGTGGATTATCGCTTGCCCGCTCCCGGTCCGGGCGTCGACCGCACCCTCACGGATTCGCGCGGTCACCTCAATGTGCGCCTCCTCTGGGGCACCGATGCAGACCTCCGGCGGCTCGCTCCTTTGCACTATGGCTTCAATATTTACCGACTCGACCGCTCCCTCGCCGAGGAGCTCGATCTCGATGACGGCGATACGCCGGACATCGGGCTGTTCCCCGGCATTGTGGGCAAGGACGACCGCGCCCGGCGCGTAAACCGCCTCCCCGCACTCGCCGCCGAGGAGTTTACCGAGGCCCAGGCCGCCGCCGCCGCCAGTTCGCCGGATGACGATCTCTTTTTCTTTGCCGACGACAACGACCGTTTCAACGAAGGGGAACCCTTCAACGACGGCGACCAGTTCCTCTACTTTATCACCGCCCGCGATATTCTCGGGCGCGACGGCCATTCCTCGCCCGGCACCCTTGTGACCGTTTGCGACCGCATGCCCCCGCCCGTTCCCACGCGCCTCGAAGCCCGCAACCGCCGCGTTGGCTCGGGGGCTTCCGCGACCGGTGCCCTCGAAATTTCCTGGCAGCAGAATCCGGACATCCCGGCCAACCCCGGCGACACGCCCACCACGGGCTACTACATTTACCGCTGGCGCAGCGTCGCGGAGATGAATGAGAATGCACACGACTTCCACCGGGGCATTGTCGGCTTCGTGCCCCATGTCGAGGGGCGCGAACGGGCCGTCTTTGTCGACGATGGGCCGGGTGCGCCCACGGTCGAGGAGGATGCCGGCTTTACCTTCCTTTACACGGTAAGGGCGGAGGATTCGACCGCCTGTGGGGACCACGGCAACATCTCCGGCAACAGTGCCCCGGTGCCGGCCGTCCTGCGGGATTGGTCCGGTCCCGATGCGCCCACAGGAAGCGTTTCCGCTCTCTGCGGAAGTGTCCTCATCGAACCGTTTACCTTTCCTCCCGGAGAGGAGCCTGACCTGAGCCTCGAAGATGAACGCGCCCTCAACTACTTTCATTGGCTCATCGCCATCTTGATCGTCGATCCCATGATCATCTGGTACGAAGTCGGTACGGGCTTGACCGAGGAGGAAGCGCGGGCCTCCGTTCAGCGTCATTACGTACGGCCCGACCGCGAAGGGGCCGATTTCTTCCCGCCCCAATATTACTATGTGCAAAAGCCGCGGGCGGCCTTCGACCTCAAGCAAGACAATCTCTATTACGTCATCCGTGCCGGTGCGAAGAGCGGTGCGGTCTCCGAGCGCGTCAGCGGAATGGTCGGGTTGCCCCAGGATTTCGACAGCGTCGAACTGATTCCCTACGAGATCGACCATCTGTGGGTCAAGGGTGGGGTAGACGGCCCCTGCTTCCAGCATGTCTCCCGCAATCCCGCGCCGGAGCCGGGCCAACCGGACATCCAGCCGCTGGAGATCACCTTCGTCATGCCGCACGACGCCGTGGAGTGGAAACTCTTCCGCCGGATCAACGACGGACCGCTCACGCTCGTGGGCCAGGATGCCGACCGCAGCCTCGCAGGCGAAACCGTCACGACCGAAGACGCCGCTCTCCCCGGCGCGCCCTCCACGCGCATTTGCTACTTCCTCCAAGCTTTCAACGCCAACGGCATGAGCAGTTCGCTCGTGCGGCTGGATTGCTTCGATGTCGCCCACAGTGGCTTCCAGCGGCCCCTCCTCACGCCCCTTACGCCCTTGGCCGATGCTGGCGATGGGCAGCGCCGCGCCCGCCTCCGTTTCTTCGCCCCGGCAGCGGGCACCGAGCGCTTCGAGATTTGGGTCGGTGCGCTTCCCGATATCACCCCCGATGCGATTTCAGGGGAGCTTTCGCCAGACATTTCCAATGGCGGAGTCATCCCCGCACTGGAGGGGTTGGAGGACTTTGGGGACCGAACCTTCCGTGTGTTTGAAACGCCCCGCCTTGGCGGAAGCTTTGGTGCCTCCGCGCCCGACTTCGAGATCGAGATCGAGCTGCCCGCCGGGGCTGATTACGCCTTTGCCGTGCGCCCGGTGGGGCGGGGACCCTGGGCACCCCCGGGGGATGAGGCCGGTGCCGCCCGCCTCGCCGGCCCCTTCAGCAACATCGAGACCTTCCGCTGGCACGCTCCCGAAGATGAGGACCCCGATCAGGTGCCCTGGCCCGCTCTCGACACCCCGCCCGTGCACAACGATTTTCATCCCATGGCCGATGCCCGCGTCCTGCCCGCCGGGTTTGGCGGGGGGGTGGGCTTCCGCATCGGGGAATTCACACTGGATCCCTTCATCGACGCCGTTCTCAATCAGCAGCCCGACAACACCCCGCCGCATATCAATTTTTACCCGGCGGACATTGAGCTGAACCAGGTTTTCTACCAGGCGAGCGAAAGCAATTTCCTCCTTTCGCCTGCCTCCGAGCGAATGCGGAGCCTATTGCCCGGCGTGCTTTACCGTTATCAGATTGACGGCCCGCTCGGTACGGTTTCTGACCGGATCGTTCAAGTTTCGCCCTTGGCCCCGGCGGATATCCAGAGCTTTCTCTTCTCCCTGCCGGTGAGCGACCGGACCATCGAATTTCGACAGATTCTCGATACCTTTGTCCAAGCCGTGCGCGACGACGACGACGATTTTGTCGGTGCGCCCCGCTACGGGCTCTACCTCCTCGACACCATGCCGGTAGCCGCCGGTTCCACCTACGGCTACCTCCTCGTCCTCTTCGATGACGACGGCGAGATCAACCGCGTCGTTCCCAGCCAACCCGTGCAAATTCAATGAAGACGTTTCTCCCCGCATCCCTTCTCGCCCTCTTTCTCGGCTCGGTCGCCCACGCCGCCTCCACTGTCTATGAGTCGCCCACGGAATGGTTCCTCACGGGCGATTTCAATGGCAACGGGCAGACCGATGTGCTCGTGGCCGAGCGCGCCACTGGCATCTTCCGTGTTGGCTTCAGCGAGCCGACCGGCGGCTACAGCTGGCTGCCCTTCCATCCTTCCGGCATCGCTCCGATTGACGATGCCCACGTGGGCAAAATCATCGCCATGGGCTTCGATACCGTGGCGTTTGCCGGACGCGAGACCAATCGCATCAACCTTTTCCGTTTTCAGGGGGGCACTATCGCGCAACCCGTGACCGCCTTCACCACGGGTGTGGGTCCCGGCTTTGTCGCCTCCTCCGCCGACAGCATCATCACCCCCCGCGAGCTGCTCGTTGGGATCGCGGTCGAAGGGGGTGTCGATGCGCCCTCGCAACCGGAGTCCTTCCTCACGGGCAGCCCGCATTTCCCCGCGCAATGGACATCCGATTTTCCGGAGACAACCCGCGCTTTCGGTTCCCTTGCGTTTGAACGCGGGTCTTCCCGTCTGGGCTACTGGATGACCTCCATGGGCGATGCCGCCAACTCCTGGGCAGTCCGTGGTCTTACCCTTACCATGGGTGAAGCCAATCTTTCCGCCCCCGAGCCCGTCCCGGATGAATCCCGCCTCGCCGCTGGCAACTTCTTCGCGGAAGACGATGCCGGAGCCCTCCTTGTTTACCAGCCCGGCAATGCCGGGACCTCGCTCCTCGTTGCGGAACTCTCCGGTATGGAAATGTTCTTCTTTTCGGCTGACGGTTTTTCGGCCGTTTTCCCCATCGGAGTGGTGCAGACCCTCCCGGACCCCGACGGGCAGGACATGCTCCTCGTTGTCGACGAGACTTTTGAGCGGGCCATGGTCTACCGCATCGACGCCCTGGGCAGCTTTAGCCGGCTAGAGGAACTCGGCCCTTCCTCCGGTTTCATCACCGGGGTGGCCCCGGATAACGCTGGCGGTTTCACGCTCTTCAGCGGGCCTTCTCCGCAAGGCCCTTCGGATACCTACACGCAGTATGGCTTCGATGGCACGGATTTCAGCGTCATTGGCAATGGTTCCTTCCCAGCCTGGCCTGCGCCTGAGCGGCTGCCCGCCAGCCTGGTCCTTTTCGAAGGCGAGGCCCTCGTCGACGACGATGCCCGCGTGCGCGGGCGCCTCTTCGCCGGGGAGTGGACCCGCTCCGCCGAAGCCACCCCCGGCATCAGCGCCGAGGCCGAGCGCTTTCGCAGCGAAGCTCTCGGCTTGGGTGACCCCGAAACGCTTTCGCTTGGCAGCCCGCCCCCGAACGTGGACTACGCTCTTGCCAATCAGTTTCTTCCAAACGTTTCCTTCGCCAGCCTTGGCGGCCCCATCGGCTTTGGCGGCGATGCCACCCTCGAACCGGAGCCGCTCCCCGGCTCCTTTCGCACAAGTATTGCCGTTTCATTCCCGGAAGCCCACCCGCATGTGACTGGCGGACTCCGCGTCCTCTACCGCACCGATTCCGCCGCCGGTTGGACCGAATACACCGGAGCCTTTTGGCTCTACAAGGACTCCACTCTCCAGTGGGTCACGGTCGACACCTCGACGGGCACGCGCTCGCCCGTGCGCAGCGGCAGCTACCGCTTTCCAGCACCGCCCCACGAAATGGATTCGGACGGTGACGGCGTGCCCGACTTTGTGAAAATCGCCGCCGGCCTGGATCCGCTGGGCGGAACCGGTGCCGAGGGCGATGGTCTCTCCAGCCTCGAAGAGCTCCTGCGCATCGGTCCGATTGATCCCGGATCGTCTTTCGATGTTCTGGCCGCGGCTTCGCCCTTCGATGTGGTGGAAAATAGACCGACCATCGTCCGCAGTGGCACGCCCATCCGCGCCTACAACGCCTCCGGCACATTCCTCTCCGCAGCCGTGGCGGATGATGAGGACAGCGCATTCCCCGCCGTCCTCATCGAAGAACTCGATATCGACCGCGCCCGTCCCTATTTTGCCCTCTCCACGCCGCGTAATTTCGACATCGAAATCAATCTGGAAGAAAGCCGCTACGGCCGTGAACTCCTCGCTCTTTACCCGCGTCCCCTCATCGAACGGCCCGTCGTCGACTACGTTTACGGCGGCGGTTCCCTCGGACAAGAGGCGGAAGCTTGGCGGCAGGCAGCGGTGATCGCTTATTCCGGGCATCATCGCACCCGCGTCGAAGCCGATTTGCGGCCCGTCGACACCCTCCACGCTGCCCTTTTTGAAGCCACTTTGTCCGCCCTGCTGAGAGCCCGCCGAGGAGATCCGGAAGAAGCCTTCACCGTCTTTCCCTTCCGCTCCGCCGATGCCGCCCGCTCCCCCATCGACCGCGAACAGCTCGCCGAACTGGGACGGGGTGATAGCACGCACATGCCCTATCGTGCTCTCGACATCCTCCACCTCCTGCGCAACTGGCTGCAAGCCGACGACCCCGGTGCAGCTGTCCTGCGTGAGTTAGCCGTCGACGTCTACCGCTCGGCTGCCAGCGGCGGACTGGAGATCCTCGGCCGCCATGCCATGCCCTTCGAGGCCTTTCGATACTTTTTGACCCACGGCGACCTGCCCGACGGCTACCTGCGCTTCACGGAATTGAGCGAGGGGCAGCGCCAGTTCGCTGCCGACACCGCGGCTCTCTGGATCGACGATGTGCCCGCCCGTCCCTTCGCCAGCCTGGCCCTCGAAGTTCCCGCTGATGCCGTTTCGCCCCTTTGCACGGTCCTCGTCGATCCCGCCACGGGGACCCGCCATGCCCTTCTCCGCGCCAACGGCGAACGCTTCCGCCTGCCCGGCAACCTGGCCTTCTCCGAAGGCACCGTCCTTTTCGTGGACGGCTATACCGACGTATCTTCCGCCTGCGCCGATGCCGCTCTCGAAGTCATCAACATTGCTCTCTTTTCCTTCCCCACGCCCCGGGCCGGGGATCACGACGACAACCTCCTGCCCGATGCCTGGGAACGCTTCTTCCTAGGCACCACGGGACTTGATCCGCTCGCTTCTCCCGACGGGTCCGGTTTCAGTGCCCTCCAGCAGTTTCTCGATGGCACCGATCCCACCAACCCCGCCGACATCCCGAGCGGCGAGCCGGTGGACTTTTCCCCGCCAAGTTTGCGCATCGCCCGCGAAGGAGGCTCCCTGGCCATTGACTGGGACTGGCACCCCGCCTACGCCGACGCCTTTCGCTTCCGCGTCGCCCAAAGCACGGATCTGGAGTCCTTTGTCTCCACCAGCCAGGAAGGCGAGCACACCGGCAGCGGCCGCTTCGAAGTGACCCTCCCCGAACCCGCCCCCGGCATCCCCGTCTTCTTCCGGATTGAAATGTCTCTCCGCTGAGCCGCCTGCGACCACCCCTTCGCCTCGGACCCCTCTCTCCGAGATATTTTTACAAGGTAACCTCATTTGCGGCGTCGCTTGGCGACGGCTTGATAAGCGATCTGCGGAGAGTGCGGGCATCTCTCATGGAAGACGGTCAGGACAATCGACGGCGGGTCTGCCGTAAAAATCGTTTCGGTGGCGTGGTTCATCCCAGCGTCGCACTGCAAAAATGAGCCCTTTGTATAAGACCTTTTTTGATCCTGCTCACAGCCTGACCCCAAAAATCTAAATGAAGTTACCCTGCCGGCGCACCGGCGAAATCGCAATTGCGGTTGACCGGTGCATGGTGGACGTGTTGTCTGCCCGTTTTTCCACACGCAAAAACCAGCCCATATCTTCCGTGAACGTAACTGTAAACGACATCAGCGATACGCGTAAAACCCTCCTCGTCACTGTTTCGGGTGAAGAGATTTCTACCCATGAGGCGGAGGTCCTCAAAGAATACATCAAGAGTGCCCGTGTGCCGGGTTTTCGCGTCGGCAAAGCGCCCGTGAACGTGATCCGACAGCGCTACCGTAAGAATCTGCAGGAGGCCCTCAATCAGAAGGTCGCGCAAAAGGTCTACGAAGAGGCCGTGAACAACTCCGATCTGCAGGTCTACAGCGTGGTTGAATTTAATAACAGCATCGACTACAAGCCCGGTGAGGAGGTAACCGTTGATCTCACTGTGGATGTGACCCCCGCTTTCGAACTGCCCGACTACAAGGGCATCGCCGTGACCCCTCCCTCCACCGAAGTGGAGGACAAGGAAATCGACGAAGCCATTGAGCGCCTGCGCCGCGAACGTGCCGACTTCAAGGAGGTCGATCGGGCTGCAGCGGTGGGCGATTACGTGAAGGTCTCTTACAAAGGCACGATCGACGGAAAGTCCCTTGCCGAAGAGTTCGGGGAGGAGCGCGCCCATGAATTCCGCGCCTATGCCTCGGCAGACAACACGTGGGAAGAGGTGGCCTCGGAAGAAGCAAAGGAGTTTGGCATTCCCTCCCTCATCGACGCGCTCGTCGGGCACAGCAAGGGCGCTCAATTTGAGGTCTCGCATACCTATGCGGAGGATTTTCGCTTGGAGGAGCTTCGGGGTCGCACCGTCACCTACTCCGTCGAGGTGAGCGAGGTGCGGGAACGGATTCTGCCGGAGATCGATGAAGCTTTTCTCAAATCACTCCGAATGGAGACGCTCGAAGAGCTCAAAGGCCGGATTCTCGACGACCTCGAAGCCCGTAAGAAGCAAGAGGCGGAGAACGCAAAGCGACAGCAGATCATCCAGTTCCTCAGCAATTCGGTAGAGTTTCCCCTTCCGGAAAGTGCAGTCGAAGGAGAGACGCAAAACGTCATGGGCCGTATCATGGTCGAAAACATGCAGCGTGGTGTCGCCGAGGAAGAGTTTGAAAAGCACAAGAGCCAGTTGCACGCGCAGTCTGCCGAGATCGCCAAGCGCGATGTGAAGACCCAGATCATCCTTGCCAAGGTTGCCAAAGAGCAGGAGATCAAAGTGGAAGAGCAGGACCTTCAAAGTGCCGTCGTCAATGCGGCCCAGCGCGCACGCACGCCGGTGGATGAATTTGTGCGCGATCTTCAGAAAGACCGTTCAAAAGTTTTGCGTCTGCAAAAACAGGTTCTCCTTGGCAAGACACTTGATTTCCTCGTCAAGGAAGCTAATGTGCAAGATGGGGTGGCGAAGCCTGCCCAATAAACCAATCTACCTTATATGAGTTATTATCTGCCTCTGCCGCACGTCGTGGAAAGCGACGGTCGGACCGAAAAGAGCTGGGACATTTACAGTCGCTTGCTCAAAGACCGCATTATCTTCATCGGCACACCGATCGATGATTACGTGGCCAACGGTGTCATTGCGCAGATGCTTCTGCTGCAGATGGAGGATCCCAAAAAGGATATCCAGATCTACATCAACAGCCCAGGCGGAAGCGTTACTGACGGTATGGCGATCTACGACACGATGCGCTTTCTCAGCTGTGATATCAAAACCTACTGCATGGGGCAAGCTGCTTCGATGGCCACTGTTTTGCTGTCAGCTGGCACGCCCGGGAAGCGCTTTGCGCTGCCGCACAGCCGGGTAATGATCCACCAGCCCTCGGGCGGAGCGACCGGGCAGACTTCGGATATTTCCATCGCCGCGCGCGAGATTGTCCGCTGGAAACAGACTCTGAACAACGTCCTCGCCGAACATTCCGGGCAAACGCCCGAGCGCATCGAAAAGGATTCGGATCGGGATTATTATATGACTGCGGACGAGGCGAAGGCTTATGGTCTCGTCGACACGGTCATCGAAGTGAAGAAGCGCGAAGCTCCACAAAAGGCTGATTGACGCATGGCTAAGTCCCCTAAAATGACCTTTTGCAGCTTCTGCGGGAAATCCCAGTCAGAAGTGCGGAAGATGATCGCCGGGCCCGCCGGTGTGCACATTTGCGACTCCTGCGTGAATGTGTGCAAGACGATTATTGACCGGGAGTTGAGGGAAAGCGCGGCTCCCGAGACGTCTTCCTTCAAGCTGCTCAAACCGCATGAGATCAAGACGGAGCTCGATCAATACATCATTGGTCAAGACCAGGCAAAGAAAGTTCTCTCCGTAGCGGTCTACAACCACTACAAGCGCCTCTCCTCTATGAACGGAGAAAACATGGAGGGTTCACCGGCGGAGGCGGCGCTGCGTGATGTGGTCATCGAGAAAAGCAATGTCCTTCTTCTCGGCCCCACGGGTAGCGGCAAAACGCTCCTCGCCCGCACCCTTGCCAACATCCTTGATGTTCCCTTCGCCATCGCCGATGCCACCACTCTGACTGAAGCGGGCTATGTCGGCGAGGATGTCGAAAACATCGTCTTGCGCCTCCTTCAAAATGCCAATTTCGATGTCAAACGCGCTGAATGCGGCATCATCTACATCGATGAGATCGACAAGATCGGTCGCAAGACAGAGAATGTGTCCATCACGCGGGACGTTTCCGGAGAAGGTGTCCAGCAAGCCCTTCTGAAAATCCTCGAAGGCACCCAGTGCAATGTGCCTCCGCAAGGGGGACGCAAACACCCGAATCAGGAATACATCCAAGTCGATACCACCAATATTCTTTTCCTGTGTGGCGGGGCCTTTGTCGGGATGGAAAACCTTATCCGGCGTCGCTTGGGTAAGGGTAAAATTGGTTGGGAACCCTCGGAAACATCTCAGATCGAGGATGGCGAGATCCTTTCCAAGGTTGCCCCTGAGGACCTCATCCGCTTCGGCTTGATCCCTGAGTTCATCGGTCGGCTCCCCGTGATTTCGATCCTGAACGAACTCACCGTGGAGCAACTGGAGCATGTCCTTGTCGACACGCGCAATGCGCTGACGAAGCAATATGAGAAACTCTTTGCGATCGATAAGGTGAAGCTCGTTTTTGCTCCCGATGCCCTCCATGCTATTGCCGAGCGGGCGCTTGAACTCAAGACCGGTGCCCGCGCGCTCCGCTCTATCCTCGAAGGGCTTATGCTCGAGATCATGTATGATCTTCCCTCCATGACCGATATCGAGGAGGTCACCATCACGGCGGAAGTCGTTGCCGGAGGGGCTCCCCCCAAGCTAAAGCGCAAAGCCAAAAAAGACGCCGCTTAATGCGGAGGGTTTCCGGCTCATTGCCGGGCGCGGAAGTGCAATGCCTTCAAGCTTTTTCGTGCCGGGCCTGATGATCGAAGTTTGGCCTGCTTCACACGGCGTGGACGACCGTGGGGTGGAAGCGTCGCCGGGACTATTTTGCTGTTTGCATCTCCCTGCTTCGCTACGAATTGGTGCCAGAGGGCGGATTTGAACCGCCGACCAAAGGCTTATGAGTCCTCTGCTCTACCACTGAGCTACTCTGGCTTCAGAAAAACAGGTGAAAAAAGGGCAAGAGAACCGGCTCGTCAAGTCCGCGCGTCTCCGAATGGAAAATTTATCCTAAATTAATCTATTCGACCACTGATGCACACCGATGGACACTGATTTTCAGGGGCTTCCGCAATCGGGCGGTTTCACCTTTCGAGTGAAGCCCGATATTCCCGGAAGCTGTTCATTATCAGTGGCTATCAGTGTATATCAGTTGTTCAACTGCGGAAATTAGGTTTATTGGTTTGTCCCGCACCCCATAAAACTTTTTCCGATCTTTCTTGAGAGAAACAATCCACGTTCCCCCCGGGCACATGCGGACGCATCTGGAACCGGACTTCCCACAGAGCAAACCCGCATGGATGTCTGCCTGTGTTACCCAATTCGCTCGCGCAGGGCACCCGAAGGGGCAGATCGGGAGCTCACTTTTATGATCAGCTCTCCAAGAATCCCGATTGAGAAAAGTTGCACCCCTAACAAGGCAAGCAGCATACCCAGGAAAAAGAGGGGACGGGTACCGATGCCGCCGACCGCCCAAAACAACTTTAGGCTACTTAGGTAAGCGAGAATACCGAAGCCGGTTAAACCAAAGAGCAGCCCCAGTCCCCCAAAAAAATGCCCCGGGCGGCGAAGGTAGCGCGCCAGAATCACGACCGAAAGCAAGTCGAGGAAACCCTTCACCATCCGCGTCGTTCCGTATTTGGACTTTCCGTGTTGGCGCGCTGCATGGGCCACGGCTACCTCCGTGACACGGAAACCCTCTGTGTGGGCCAGTATAGGAATGAAGCGGTGCAACTCTCCGTAGAGACGCAGACCTTTCGCGCAGTCTGCCCGGTAGGCCTTAAAACCGCAATTAAAGTCGTGCAGATGGATACCCGAGAGGCGGCAGGTCAGCGCGTTGAAGATCTTCGAGGGAAGGGTCTTTTCCAGGGGGTCGTTCCGGTTCTGTTTCCATCCCGAAACGACATCCGCCCCAGTGTCTTCAAGGACAGAGATGATCTTGGGAATCTCCTCCGGTTGGTCCTGGAGGTCGGCGTCCATTGTTACGAGAATTTCCCCGCGTGCGGCGGCAAAGCCGTTTGCCAAAGCCATGGCTTTGCCAAAATTCCGCCGGTGGCGCAGGCCCCGGACGGTTGTGGGATTCCGCTTATGAGCTTCCGCAATGGCCTTCCATGAACCATCGCGGCTCCCATCGTCGATAAAGAGAATCTCGAAGTTCCCCAGATCTCCCCCGGAGAAAACCGCATGAACTCGCTCCACGAGTCCGGCAATCGTGGCAACCTCATCAAAAACCGGCACAATGATACTCACATCCACGCCCTTCTGGGCAGCCCCCTCATCCAATCTACCCGGCGCTTCCTCCATCATGGGATCCAGCTTCATCGCCGGTCACCAAACTCCGCAATCCCGCCTACGGCAAGCCGGAACATTAACCTTCCTCTCTACTAAATTTACACGGTAAAAAACCTTGACTGAAATACAGACAGGATTGTTGGGTGCATGAAACCAATGGGGTGGATTTTTCGTTGGTCGCGCGGGGGGCGGGTTACGATCACGTTGCTTCGCGGAGCCAGCGGAGGACAGAGGGGATAGCTTCGGCGAGGCTGTCGCGCGTATCGATGTAATCGGTTAGGGTGCCTCCGAATGGATCGGGAACTTCGGGGGCATTGTGCCCGCCCATGAGCTCACGAAAGAGAAGGAGGGGGGCTTTGATATCGGGAAAACGTTCACGGATGATCTGGCGGTGGGCTTCAGTCATCACGAAAATGACGCCGGCTCCCTCGGCCAATTCCGGAGCGAAGCGACGACTGCGGTGGGGGGAGAGATCGAGTCCGACTTTTCCCAAGGCACGAACCGCGTTTTCCGAGGGCGGATCTCCCGCAAAGGCAGAGACGCCGGCCGATACCACTTCGAGGGTGTTCAGGGGTTCTTCTTCGGCGGCGAGGGCGTGGCGAAGGAGATGGGCTGCCATGGGGCTTCGGCAGGTATTTCCGGTGCAGGCGACGACGACTTTGCGGTTTTCAGCCATGGGTTTTTATCCTTTCAGATAGTTTGTGCGGCGGGGAATGCCTGTAAAGGCTCAAGCTGGATTTTACACGAGGCCGCCCGCTGGAAGCAACAGGGGCTGATTGCAGGTCGAACCGATTTCGATGCGCCGTTCTTCTTTCTCTGAGTCGTGGAAAGCAAGCATGACGTCGAGGACATGGTAGGCAAGTTCGCCGCTCGCGCGGGGCGGGCGTTTCTCTCGCAAAGCCCGGCAGAGATCGACGAGCCCGAGGCCGCGCCCGGTGGGGCCTGTGGGCGTGTTGTCTGGAACGATTTGCAGAGGAGTGTCGCGCCGTCGGGTGGAATTGACGTGAACGGAACCTTCGAATTTGTTCGGGTCGGGTGCCTGCAGGCGTCCTTCGGTTCCGTAGATTTCGGGTAGATTGCTGCCGTTGTAGCCAAAGGGAAGGTCGAAGCTGAAGCAGACGTCTACGATGACACCACAAACCATCTCCATGCTCCCGACATAATGGGTAGGGGTTTCCACTGGAATAATCGTACCGGCGAGGGGGGAACTGGTGATTGTCCGCGTGCGGAAGCCGCGCACGGCCCGTCCCCCGACATTTTTTACCGGTCCCAGGCAGTGAATGAGGAAGCTTAGATGGTAAGGCCCCATGTCGAGCATTGGCCCGCCTCCCCCGGCGTAATAGAAGGCGGGATTGGGATGCCAGCTTTCGTGCCCGCCGCTGGCGCAAACAAGCCGGGCGAAGAGGGGTTGGCCGATCACCCCGTTCGCGAGGAGACGGCGGACGTGCTGTGTACCCGGTCCCAAAACCGTATCGGGCGCGCAACCGACCAGGCACCCGTTTTTGTCGGCAGCGTCGAGGACGGCCCTCGCCTCCGCGCGGTCGAGGCCGAAAGGCTTTTCAACATAAACGTGCTTACCTGCCCGGACAGCCCGCAGGTTCAGGGGTGCGTGGGCGGCGGGGTGCGTGAGGTTGAGGACAATATCGATATCCGGAGCTTCGATGATTTCACCGGGATCACTGATGGCACGGGGGATGGCAAACTCCCTCGCGAGGCTTTCCGCGAAATCCAGGCGCGCGTCGCAACAGGCCGTGATGACAAAGTCCTGTTGCTGGCGGGCGAAGGGGAGGTAGGCTTTGCGGGCGATATCGCCGCAACCAATAAGGCCGACGCGGAAAGGGGGATTCATGGGGTTGGGCATAAGGCATTCGGAAAATCAGCGGTCTCTTCGCTCAGCGGGCGGCCCAGCAGAGTCCGCGGATGGTGAAGGCCCATACTTCGGGGTGCGCATCGAACTCGGCAGGCACGTGGCCAAGGGCCGAATAGAAGACCCGCCCGCTCCCCCAGCGCTTGGTCCACGCCACGGGCATGGCGACCGTTCCGGTTCCCAGGTCGTACTCCGTGTCGAGAAGCACATTCACCCCCGGGTCCATCTGCATATAGTATTGCTCGGAGGTGTAGGGAAAGCGGGGCGGCAAATCGACGGTGAGGGGATGATCCGGCTGGATTACATTGACGATATAGTCTCCCACGTGCGGGTGGGCAACGAAGCGACCGCCCACCATCCACTCATAGTCGATCGATCCCCGGAAAGCATCGCCCATCGTTCCATGAATCCCTCCCAGGCCTGTGCCGGCAGCGATAGCCGCACAGAGATTTTTCTCACGTTCCCGGGTAAGTTGGCCCATCGTCCAGCAGGGCACGATGAGGTCGAAAGCGCGCAAGCTTTCGGCATCATCAAGGCAGTCGAGGGAGTCTGAAATGCACGCATCTATGCCCTTTTGGTTGAGAGCGGCAGCAAATCGCTGAGACAGTTCAGCGGGTTGATGTCCATCCCAACCGCCTTGAAAGATCAGTGCTTTCTTCATCATACCTTCTATGGGTAACACATCTCGCGAGCGTCGAACAATGCGAATCGCCGCGAAATTACGGATGGGTGTGTGGGGGGGGGCACAAAGGTTGTCACATCTTTCAGTGGCGTTTCACCGCAGTCGCGACCGTTGCGAATTCGGCACCGCCGTCCGGCGTAACCGGTCGGGCCTTTCTTCCTTTCTTGAACCCCAACAACCCATTAACCGCACAGAAGCTTTCCACCCATCCTACCGAACCCACCACCCAGCTCTCACTGAAGGCGCGGATCTTCGAGAGAAGCCCGGACTCTTCCGCCGGACCCGCTCCAGCCATCTCCTTCTCCTTTGTTGCACCGGCTGCCGCAGACTTCTGGACTCCCCGAAGAGGGCGCATTCCCGGCCCCATCCGGCTGCACAACCGCGCCCGGTAGCGCTCGTGCCATTTCGTCGCCCAAGTCATCTTACCCTCGATCCGGGCGATCCCCCGCCGCGCCGCAGAGCCACCTGCGCAGGCCTCCCCGAACCCACTGAAACCATAGCCGCCCGCGTCCTCCACCAATCCCGCCCGCACCGGGTTCAAATCGATATAAGCCGCCACCATCCGTTGCGCCTCCGTATCCGCCTCCACGATGACACTGCGGAAACGCTCCGCCCAGAAAGTGCCCAC
>JAFIGE010000225.1 GCA_020831585.1 Opitutales bacterium
TCGGAAACGGCCGGCCAGATCACCGTCCACCACTTCGACGCACGCGGCAGCACACGTGCGCTCTCCGATGGCGCTGGCAGTATCACCGGTCGCGTCGCCTACGGCACCTACGGAGAGATCGTCGACATCTCCGGCACCGTCGACACTCCCTTCCTCTACAATGGAGCCTACGGCGTGCAAACCGACGCGAGCGGCCTCCTCCACATGCGCGCCCGCTACTACAGCCCCGAGCTGCGCCGCTTCATCAACTCTGATCCCATCGGGTTCGGGGGCGGGATGAACTGGTATGCGTATACGGAAGGCGACCCGATCAACCGATTCGATCCCTTTGGACTGGATTGGCTCAACAACCTTTCAAACTTCTCGGCGGGATTCGGTGACGCCGTGACCTTCGGCGGAACTCGTTACCTCCGCGACCGCGTCTTCACCGACTTCTACGCCGGGACAGTCAACTATGACGCTGGATTGTATACTGCAGGGGAATGGACGGGGGTTGCGGCAAGCACTGCGGCGGGGGGATTGGCGCACACTAGCAAAGGTGCGGTACGGGGAGCCCGGGCCCTGACACGACCTAATCCTAAATTGACGGGCAGGGTGGGCAGGGGGGTGCCAGCAGGTGTTGAACGGCTCGAGTCATCTCACTTTATAGCCTCAGCGACTTTGAGGAAAGCAGAAGGGGTGCTCGGAAGCCGATTGACGCGTTTCTTAGATACGACCGAGTTGAATCGGAGGTGGCTATGGAGCAGCGAACACTATCTGGCGGATCCGGCGAGGTGGATTGCAAAGGTCGATTGGGCTGCGGTTGGCCCACGGCTCAGCGGACCTTCGAAATGGGCTCTTCGGACGCCCGAATGGATGCTGGGGCTCGGTTACGGGTTCTCTGGAGTAACCGCGAATCAATTACTGTTGGATTTCAAGTGATGATTAGGCGGGCTTTGAAGATGATTTTGTCCACATGCTTTTCCATCCGGTTGCGCGACGATTTGCGACCGCTTGAACAAGAGTTATTGAATCATGTTGCAAGGGAGCTTCCAGCGCACCTCGCTCGCAACCTGATACAACAATGCCAACAGATCGTCTACATTGACCGATTCGATCCAAAGCACTATATCGCCTGTTTCACAGGTCGGGCTGGATCGTTTTACTCGGAAGACGTTTTATTCCCGTTTAAACAAACGGAATGCAAATTTGCTTTAGTCGACTTTAAGATCGAAGGAGTTGATGACGAATTTCACGCAAGACTGTATGCGGTGCGGGGTGGCTTCTGGGGCTTTAAAATTAACCCGTTTTTCAAAAAAATCCTCCACCGTACAGACTTAAAAATCTTACGGATCCGGGTGTTTCCGGAGATGCTCGATGAATCCCTTCAAAAAAAAACGTGATCGACCGCCCACAGATCCAAGAGCTTTTTCAGTTCAGCGGCAATGTTCAGGACATCCTTGAAATATACTTGACAAAACCCAACTTTCATCTGGTGTGGCCACGGTGACGAATGCGATGGAACTTCACCGGTCGGGCGTCATCATTTGCCAAGACGGCGCAGGGCGAGTTTCACGTGGCGTGGAACTCAATCCCTTCGTTCCCTTTCCTTCCTGTGCCTTCAAAGATGCGCGGGGATCCGTTCAGCACGGCACACGCTCCACCCGGATCGTACCCACGGCCCTTCACGCCACCCGATACACCCCCGCGCACGCCTCCCGGTCGCGGCGACGGAACCAGCGTTGCCCCACCCGCTGCGCCGCTTCCCGCAGCTTCACCACATTGCCCGCCACCCGGTGGTAGAGGCTGCCATAGCGCTCCACCGTAGATACCCAGTTCTGCACATCCAGTTCCAAACGCTCCAACACAGGGGCCAGGTCCGCCGGGATCGCTCCGGCCTTGTCGTCGCGCAGGTGCCGACCCGTCCAGTCCACCAGACGCAAGTAACGCTCCTCGCTCATCCCAAGCACCCCGCCCTCTTCCGCGTCCACAGCCGAAAGCCAACGCGCCCGCTCCACTTCCCCACGCGCTTTCTCCAACATGCTCTTTTGCGCTTCCGTCGCGCTCGATTCGTCTCCCCCGGACCCCTCCCACGCCGCCAGTTCCGCCTTTGCACGACGCGCCCGCAGGCGGTCACCCGCTCCACAATACGCACTCTCCTCCGGCGTCTCCGCCAAACCCGCCCGCACCGGATTCAGGTCCACATACGCCATACACGCCGCCACCGCGCCCGCATCCGCCAATCGCTGGCACTTGAAACGCCCCTCCCAGAATCTGCCTGCGCACGAGTCCTCTTGATTGGCCCGACGCGCAATCTGCTCGCTCAAACCCCGCATGAACCAGCTCAGGTTCCCCAAACGCTCACGGCAGGTCTTCAACTTCTCCGCATCCGCCAGCAACACTTCCAGCCGCGCCTCATCCACACCCGCCCCCACCTGGTCACGCCGTCCCGGACACAGCCGCAACCAACGCCGAGCCACCTCCCCGTCACTCCAACCCGCCACCACTTCCGGCCGCGTCCGCACCACCAAATGCACGTGGTTGCTCATCACCGCATACGCGCACACCTCCAACGCAAAGATCCCGCACAGCTCCTTGACCCGCTCACGCACCCACTCACGCCGGTGCTCGAAACTTTTCCCAGCGTAGTCATCCCACCCGCAAAGGAAGGCACGCCGCACGCAGCGGTTGATACAGTGAAAGACCCCGGCATCTCCGGGGCGATAGACATATTTTCGGGCAATCGGCATGGTTTGTTCCTCCAGGGACCAGGGTTCAGATCGGTTGATGATTCAAACAGACTCCTACCCTCACAGGGTTGGACCTTAAGGTAAAGAATATTTTGGACGTCTATATTTTTTTCTATATTTTTTGTCGCAATTCGGCAATCGGGCGGCAATCGGGGCCTAATTGCGCCTTTTCGATTGCCAGAACAGATCGGGCGGTTTCGTTTGGAAATCCTATGCAAACCATTTTCCACGTCACCGTTTGGGGTGAATTCCGCCACGAGAAAAAGAACCCGAAAGTTGCCGAAATCTATCCTAGGGGCATGCACGAAACCATCGCCGGGTTTCTGCGTGAAGCCGGTGGAATGATTGTGAGCACAGCCGTCCTGGACGAACCTGAACACGGTCTTACCGCGGAAGTCCTTGAAAAGACGGATGTGCTCGTCTGGTGGGGCCACATGGCGCACGGGGATGTGGCCGATGAAGTCGTCGCGCGGGTGAAAAAGCGCGTGCTCGAAGGCATGGGGCTTGTTGTTTTGCACTCCGGGCACTACGCGAAGATCTTCAAGGCCCTTCTCGGAACCACCTGTTCGCTAAAGTGGCGGGAGTCGACGGATAAGGAACGCCTCTGGAATGTCTTCCCGTCCCACCCGATTGCCGAGGGAGTGGGCGACTACTTTGAAATCCCGGCCGAAGAAATGTATGGGGAACCATTTGGTATCCCCACGCCGGACGAACTTATTTTTATTTCCTGGTTCACGGGCGGCGAGGTCTTCCGCAGCGGGGCCACCTGGACGCGGGGCCACGGGCGCATTTTCTATTTTCGGCCAGGGCATGAGACTTACCCGACCTATCACCAGAAGGAAGTTCAGCAGGTCATCATCAACGGCGTGCGCTGGGCGCGTGCGCGGGTCAATATTCCCGACACATGCCCGAACTCCCCCGCGCTCGAGCCCTTGCCCGAAGATCCCGAGGCGTCGGCCCGCCCCACCATCGGGCACACCTGACGGAAGAAACACGCCGCCGGCCGCTCAGTCTTCCGTGTCCTCGTAAGCTCCGGGAACAAAGTGGGGCGTATACACGGCATGGAACAACCACGGCATGGAACAACAAAACAAAAAATAGACATTCAAATTTTATTGACGCACAGCACGATTGATACTCGAACCCCAAGATGGTCGAACCCCAAAAACGAGATGGGCAGATGCCGAATAACCTTCGGATGAAGCCGAATAGTAAACGAAGGCTCCGGCACACACACGTGTAAGGGCGGCGCGGATTCAGGGCAGGCGTAGCAAAAAAGTTGAAGACATGGGTCACGGTCTCGGCAAGAGGGGGTGACGGCCCGTCCAGTCGACCAGCCGCAGATACCGCTCCTCACTCTGGCCCAGCACCCCGCCCTCTTCCGCATCCACCCGCGAAATCCAACGCGGACGATCCACTTCCCCACCCGCCTTCTCCAACAAGCTCTCTTTTGGGCTTTCATCGCTTTCGACTCATCCCGGAGAGAACCGTAACCACCGCTGCGGCACCTTCTCGTCACTCCAACCCGCCACCACTTCCGGACGCGTCCGCACCACGAGATGCAAATGATTCGATCCCGCTCGGGCTTCGTCCGGTTTCCTACGCTACGCTTCGGCGGGATTTTCCAAGCTCAGCATCACCGGCGTAGGCGCACACCTCCCGCACAAAGAACCCGCACAGCTCCTTCACCCGCTCGCGAACCCACTCACGCCGGTGCTCGTCGCTCTTCCCCACGTAATCATCCCACCCACAAAGGAACGCCCGCCGCACTCAGCGGTTGATACCGAGAAAGACCCCGGCATCTCCGGGGCGGTAGACATATTTTCGGGCAATCGGCATGGATTGTTCCTCCAAGGTCCACGTCCGTTGGGGATTCAAATAGGCCTCTACCTTCATGGGGTCGGACGTTAAGTCAAGTATTTTATGGATGTCTAGTTTCTGGCAGATACCGCTCCTCACTCTGGCCCAGCACCCCGCCCTCTTCCGCATCCACCCGCGAAATCCAACGCGGACGATCCACTTCCCCACCCGCCTTCTCCAACAAGCTCTCTTTTGGGCTTTCATCGCTTTCGACTCATCCCGGAGAGAACCGTAACCACCGCTGCGGCACCTTCTCGTCACTCCAACCCGCCACCACTTCCGGACGCGTCCGCACCACGAGATGCAAATGATTCGATCCCGCTCGGGCTTCGTCCGGTTTCCTACGCTACGCTTCGGCGGGATTTTCCAAGCTCAGCATCACCGGCGTAGGCGCACACCTCCCGCACAAAGAACCCGCACAGCTCCTTCACCCGCTCGCGAACCCACTCACGCCGGTGCTCGTCGCTCTTCCCCACGTAATCATCCCACCCACAAAGGAACGCCCGCCGCACTCAGCGGTTGATACCGAGAAAGACCCCGGCATCTCCGGGGCGGTAGACATATTTTCGGGCAATCGGCATGGATTGTTCCTCCAAGGTCCACGTCCGTTGGGGATTCAAATAGGCCTCTACCTTCATGGGGTCGGACGTTAAGTCAAGTATTTTATGGATGTCTAGTTTCTGCCGCGCCCGCATCCGCCAGACGCTGGCACTTAAAACGACCGTCCCAGAACCGTCCCTTGCACCGGTCCTCCTCTTTCGCCCGGCGCGCGATCACCTCGCTGAGCCCGCGCATGAACCAACTCAGGTTAC
>JAFIGE010000042.1 GCA_020831585.1 Opitutales bacterium
TATACGCCGCCACCATCCTTTGCGCCGCCGTATCCGCCTCCACGATCACACTGCGAAACCGCTCCGCCCAGAAAGTCCCCACCGTATCGTGCTTCCGATTATACCACAAAGTGAAGCGCGTTTTCACCTCCCGCATAAAGACCGACACATCCCCCATCCGCGCCTTCAAGCGTCGGCGGATGCCCTCGGCGGAGTCCCTGTTATTCGCCAAAATCGTCTCCAGATCATCCGCATCCAGTCCCAGCGAAGCACACCGCGTCCCCCCATAGAGCGCCCGAAAGCGCCCCACCAGACCCGCGTCGTCCAGATTCATCGTCTCCTTCGGATCGAGCCGTACGAAGATATGAAAGTGATTGGCCATAAAGCAATAAGTCAGCACCTCCATCCCCGCAAACACCGCCTGCGAGCGCATAATGTGGCGCATCGCCTGCATCGCCTCCTCATCCATCAACCGTCTTTTCTGCACCACCCTCGAAATAAGGTGGTGGCACGCCAGTCTCGGATACCGTAGCCGCCTGCAAAACCTCCTGCTCATGGGGCCACTCAAACACCTGCCCAGCTTCTGTCAATGCTGTAATATTCAGAACATTAAAAAAAGTTTCCCAGTGCCAAATCGGTTGTGGGTTCTGTTTCTACTCAAGGGGCCGCAGCGCCTGACAAACTTCGTGATTACACCCCAAACCGATCAGAGCCTCAGACGCCGCTTGCCTTTCGCCGCAAGACCGCCTTTCCTCCCTCGGATTTATCGCCATGATGAGAAACCGTCTCTTTTCCTTCGCGGCCGTCCTTCTCGGCCTCGCTTTTTTCTCCGGTTGTGCAACTCGCCACGAGCCCTTGCGAACCGTCGACTTTGTCGACATCGAGCGTTTCATGGGCCGATGGTATGTGATTGCGCACACCCCGACCGCCTTTGACCGCAACGCCTACAACGCCGTGGAGGAATACCGTCTACGGGACGACGGGCGCATTGCCACAACGTTTTCCTTCAATGCCGGTGGCTTCGAAGGGCGCGAACGAGTATTCAATCCGGTCGCCACCGTGCGTGATCCCCGAACCAACGCCCGTTGGGATATGCAGTTTCTTTGGCCATTCCAAGCCGACTTCAACGTCATCTACCTTGACGGGATGTACCAGACCACGGTTATCGGGCACCCGAACCGCCGTTTTGCCTGGATTATGCGCCGCGAGCCATTCATCGAACCCACGGAATATGCCGATCTCATCCTTATGCTGCAAACGCGCGGTTTCGATGTTTCTCTGATGCGGCTGGTCCCCCACGGTTGAGGCGTCCTTTTCGGCGCGCTCCGCAACGTCCGGCCCCTGAGCGCACCCCCTTTTCGTTCTTTTGCGCAAACAGCTTCCATCAATATGACAACGCCTTTAATGCCTTGGCTAAACGAGCGCGCCAGCGGTGCCCTCCTCCACCCATTGTCCCTGCACGGCACACCTGGGTGTGGAGTCTTGGGACCCGCTGTGAGGGACTTTCTTGAATTCCTGCGCGAAGCGGAAATGACGTATTGGCAAGTGCTTCCACTGGGGCCCACGGGATACGGCGACAGCCCCTACCAGTGTTTTTCGGCCTTCGCCGGCAATCCATACCTGATCGATACAGACCCGCTTGTGGAAAACGGGCTCCTTCGCGGAGACGAGCTGCGGCCGCTGCAAGGCCTGAGCCACGGAAAGGTCGACTACGGCGCGCTCTACCGCATCAAGTGGCCCCTTCTGCGCCTCGCTTGGCGTCGTTTCAAGGCAAGTGGCCGCGCCTACCTGCCGAATTACGGACGCTTCGCCGACTTTTGCGAGGAGCGCAAGGAATGGCTCGAACCCTACGCCGCCTTCATGGCAGCAAAGGATCACTTCGGGGGCCGGTTCTGGGGCGAATGGCCGGCGGAGGCGCGGTCCTATGAGGCCTTCCGCAAGAGCTCCCTCTTCGACAAACTGGAAGATGCCCGCCTGGCCCACGCCTTCATCCAATATCTCTTTTTCGGCCAATGGAACCTCGTGCGCAAAATGGCCAACGAGCTGGGCATCCAAATCATTGGCGATGCACCGATCTTTGTCTCCTTGGATAGTGCCGATGTATGGGCGCGGCCAGACCTATTCCTTCTCAACGATAAGGGCGCGCCGGAACTTGTCGCGGGTGTGCCGCCGGACTATTTTTCCCTCGAAGGACAGCTTTGGGGCAATCCACTCTATGATTGGGACGCCGCCGAGAAGGAAGGCTACCGCTGGTGGATCGAGCGCCTCCGCGCGAACTTCGAGTTTTACGATGTCGTGCGCCTCGATCACTTCCGCGGTTTCTACGACTACTGGGCCATCCCCGCCGGCGCAACCTCCGCGAAAGCCGGAGCGTGGCGCATGGGGCCGGGTCTGAAGCTTTTCGAGGCCGTGAAAGCGGCGCTGCCCGACGCCCGCCTCATCGCCGAGGATCTCGGTGAGATCGGCCCGGAGGTACGCGCCTTCCGCGATGAAACCGGCCTGCCCGGCATGGTCATTCTGCAGTTTGCCTTCGATGGCAAAGGCGGCGACAACCTCTACCTGCCGCACAACCATCTGCGCAACGCCGTCGTCTACCCCGGCACCCACGACAATAACACCACCATCGGTTGGTATGAGGCGGCCTCTTCCGATGTCACGGATCACGTGCGCCGCTACTACCGTATCAGCGGGGAAGATATCGCCTGGGATTTCATTCGCTCCGCGTATCGGAGCGTGGCCAACCTCGCCATCATCCCAATGCAAGACTTGATGAGCCTGGATGGACAATCCCGCATGAATACCCCCGGTTCCGCCCTTGGCAATTGGTCTTGGCGAATGAGCCGGGAAAACTTTCACTGGCAACGCGGTGCCACGCCTTATCTCCGCGAACTCGCCTGGCTTTACGACCGTTGATCCAAATCCAGCCGTCCGAAAGCCCCAACGAAAACCCAATTCTCCGCATGCCGCACGAATCCGACCACGAACTCGACGAGCCCTTCTACCAAGCGGCAAAAGAGTTTTTCGAAGCTAACCGGCGTATCGGCCTGACTTTCGACGACGTCACCCTCGCCACCCAATACAGCGCCGTCCTCCCCCGCGAAACCAACGTGGAAACCGAACTGTCGCCCCATCTGAGACTGAATATCCCCATGATTTCGGCGGACATGGACACCGTAACGGAATCCGCCATGGCCGCTGCCATGGCCCGCAACGGGGGCCTCGGGCTCATCCACTACAACATGAGCGAGCGCGACCAACTCAAAGAGGTCGCCCGCGTCAAGAACGACGTGCACGGTCTCATTCAGGAGCCCATCACCGTCGGACCCGATCTCTACATCGGCGATGTGCTCGCCATGATCGCGGAGCGCAACTTCAAGTTCACCACCTTCCCCGTGGTCGATGAGAAGAACCGCTTCCTTGGTCTCCTGCGCGGGCGCATCGTGCGCGAGCGCTATCGCTCCAAGCGCGTGGGCGATGCCATGATCCCGCGCGAGGAGGTCTTCTCCGTACTCGACAGCGATATTTCCGGCGATCCCATCGGGGCGGCTGACAGGTTTTTTAATGAGCACATGGGCATCCATAAACTCATCGTGCTCGACGCCGAGGGGCATCTGCGCGGCCTCTTCACCCTCTCCGACATCGAGCGCATCGGCGAGGAAGCGCTCGCCGCCGTGAAACCCGCGCGCGACAGCCTCTTTCGCCTCGTTTGCGGGGCGGCCATCTCCGCCCACCGGACGGCGTCCGGTTCACTCGACCGCGACCACATCCTCGCCCACGCCCACGCCCTGGTGAGCGAAGGTGTCGACGCGCTCGCCGTCTCCACCGCGCACGGTTTCTCCGCCGGGGTGGGCGACGTGGTGCGCCTCCTCCGGGATGAGTTTCCCGAACTCACGCTCATCGCCGGCAATGTCACGAGCGCGGCAGGGGTCGAGTTTCTCGCCGATTGCGGAGCCAACGCCATCAAGATCGGACAAGGGCCGGGCTCGATTTGCACCACACGGGTGGTCACCGGCGTCGGGATTCCCCAGCTCACCGCCCTCTACGTCTGCGCGCAAGCCGCCCGCCGCAAGGGCGTTCGCATCCTTGCCGACGGCGGCATCACAAAGAGCGGCGACATCGTCAAAGCCCTCACCCTGGCCGATGGCGTGATCTGCGGTGGACTGTTTGCCGGCTGCCGCGAGGCTCCCGGCAGCATCATTGAGATCAACGGCAAGCTCTATAAGCAGTATCGCGGGATGGGTAGCCTCGCAGCTATGAAAGAGGGCAGCGCCGCCCGCTACGGCCATGAGCGCACGGGTTCTTCGAGCGCCAAGGTGGCCGCCGAAGGCATCGAGGCGCTGAAGGAAGTTTCCGGCTCCCTCGACGATACGCTCCGCCAACTCGTCGGTGGGGTTCAAAGCGGCTTGGGCTACCTCGGCGCGCGCGATCTCACCCATCTCCGTGAACGCGCCCGCTTCATTCGTGTCAGCCCTGCCGGCATGCGTGAGAGTGCTCCGCACGACGTCGTCGAAGTGAAAACCACCGCCAGCGAAGACGAAAACTGAGCGGCAGAAATAAAAGGGGCAAAAGCCGGGCGCAGAGTCGCCCGTCTACCTAAAAAGGAATTTCCTCATCGCCGGACGAACCATAGTCCGTCGTATCTTCGGGAAACGCATCATCCGGCGCAGCCGGCCCGCTGGCACCACCCGCCTCTAGCTTCCAAGCCGTGAGGTTCACGAAATACTTGCCATTGTATTCGCGCCCATTGAGGTCGAAATGAACGGTCACCCGTTCCCCCTCTTTCACATTGTCCAAAAGCGCCCCCTTCTCCTTCAGGCACTCGAGTTTAATATCTTGGGGAAACTTGTCGTCCGTGGTCACCACAAACTCGCGCTTGGAAAAACCACTCGGGAAAGTCTGGGTGTCGGAGATAAGCTTGATCGTTCCGTTCAGCTGATAGGCCATAGTCCGGAAGACAAAGCATTCCCCGCCTTCTGTCCAGAAACAACCCGCCGTCTACACAAACTCCCTGCCCCAATCACATAATACTCAAAATCCGCTGCCCACTCCCCAACCCAGATCAAACGCCCCCCCTTCTCAACATACCCCCCCCTTCTCAAGCTGCAGAAAAAACCAGTCAATTTTTTTGTTCTGAACATGTATACCTTTTGATTTGGCGAAGCTGCACGATTTTCGTTTGCCCGGAATGCCGGGCCATGAAAGATGTCGCTGTATCGAAACATGACGACCCCGCCGACACCCGACACCCTATGGGAGACCGTTCCGCTCTCTGGTTCAGAACCGATTCACTACCAGTTCGGTCCACTTTCCGTCTGGATTCGGAAGATCGAAAATGACTTCATTCTCTATTTGAAGAGGACCCCAACCGAGGAAATCCGCTGCTCTGTCGGCACGGGCGAAATTCCCGCCGATCTCAAAGCGACCGATCGCTTTGCCTACGATGGCGAATTCGAGGCCATTCATGCGGTGCCCATGCTTCCCGAACGCTCCATCGTCGTTCGCCCGGAAAACCCCCTAAAGATTCTCAGCGGCCAGAAGACTCTCTTTTTCGTGAGTATTCCGCTGAGCATCCGGTTCGAACTGCTTCAGGGCACCCAACGCACCACCCTGGTTGACCTCCCCACGCAGATACTCTCCAACACCCTGTTTGGGGATACCATGACCGGAGAGCTGAGTTTTGCCCTCAAAACTTCGGCCAAACACCGTCTCGAAACCGTCACAAAACGTCGCTGGCGGGCAATCTGCGCTGTGACAGTGGTAAACAAAAGCGACCGCAACCTGGATTTGCAGAGACTGTGCGTGCAATCCCGGCACCTGGGTTGCTTCCAGGGAAAAGACTTCCTTTGGACCCACCCGATCGTGGTGACCCATCGCTCGGAGAAAGACGAAATTCTCGTGACTTTCGGAGACGCCCCCCCTGCCTTCGAGACCATTGGTGAGCAACTTTCTGAGGCACGGGAACCTGTAAAAAAGAGCCTCCTTCGCCGCGGTCTGAGTTCACTGCGGCTTCCGGGATTTGCCTGACCGCGTGCAGAACGGGGAAATCTCATCATCGATCTTCAAAACATGGAAATCACTAGTTTGGCTTGGTTATCAACCGACCGGTTGGAGACGCTGATTCGCGTTTCCATCCTGCTCTTCGTTGTCCTGCCCCTCGTTTGGATGGCGGGTAAAGCAGCGGGTCGCTTCGTGGAAAGACGATCCACCCCGCATCATGCCCTCATGGCGCGCAAGGTGATCATTTACGTGGGCTTTGTGCTCGTTTTCGTGATGGCCCTGACCGATCTGGGGTTTAAACTTACGCCGCTTCTCAGCGCGGCCGGAATCGTCGGGATTGCGATCGGTTTTGCCGCGCAAACCACGCTCTCCAACTTCATCAGCGGCATTTTCCTGATCACAGAAAAACCCTTTGCCATCGGCGATGTGATCACGGTTGGAGACAACACCGGCATGGTCCTTTCCATTGATTTGATGTCCGTCAAGATTCGCTTATTCGACAACCGTTTCGTGCGCGTTCCGACATCTCTGCTCATTTCACGCGAGTTCATCAACAACACCCGTTTTCCCGTTCGCCGACTCGATATCAACATTTCGGTGGCCTACAAGGAGAGCGTGGAGAAGGTCCGCAAGGTGCTTGGTGAAGTGGCCGACAAAAACCCGTTCTGCCTCGATGAACCCGCACCGCTTATCATTTTTCTCAAATACGGAGACTCCGGGCTGGAGTTTCTCCTGGGTGCCTGGTGTGCGCGCACCGACTTTCTCGCCTTGCGCAACTCCATCATGCAGGAAGTGAAGGAACGATTCGATGAGGAAGGGATCGAAATCCCGTTTCCCCATCGGTCCCTCTACACGGGAGCGGCGACGGAGCCCTTCCCCATACGGCTTGTCAACGATGTGGGGCTCGCTGCCGCAGTCAAAGAAGCGAAAGAAAACGATTCTCAAAAGGTGGATGGATCTTCCCATGCCATCTGAAAAAGAGTCTGCCGCCCCTCCTTCGGCGCTGCGCGTGGTTCCCGGTGTAGACGGTGGACATGATGGAATGGATACAAACCTCAAACGCCCCTCACGGCCGCCGCCACGGTTCACCGAGCCCTCTGCGGAGGAATTGATCGACGGCATCCGCCATCGCAATCGAACTCTCCTCGCCCGCGCCATTACTTTGGTCGAGTCGAATGCCCCGAAACACCAGGAGGTCGCCCGCCAGGTCCTCGAAGCCCTCACACCGGAGGCCGGAAACAGCGTGCGATTGGGAATAACCGGGGTGCCCGGGGCGGGTAAGAGTACCCTCATCGAGTCGCTGGGATTTTGGTTGTGTGAACAGGGACGGGATGTCGCCGTGTTGGCCGTTGATCCATCGAGCACGCTGCACCGGGGAAGTATTTTGGGTGATAAAACCCGTATGGAGCAGCTCGCGCGGCATCCCCGCGCCTTCATTCGCCCATCCCCCAGCGGCGGTACCTTGGGCGGAGTAGCCCGCAAGACACGGGAGACGGTTGTCCTGTGTGAAGCATTCGGGTTTGAAACGGTCATCCTCGAAACAGTGGGCGTGGGGCAAAGCGAAGGCCTCGTTCGCACCATGGTGGATTGCTTTCTCCTCGTTCTCATTGCCGGTGCCGGCGATGAGTTGCAGGGCATCAAAAAGGGCGTCATGGAGCTGGCCGACCACATCCTCGTCAACAAAGCCGACGGAGGAAACGAGCGCGCAGCCCTCTTGGCCAAAGCCGAGCTGAACCGCGTTCTTTCCTTCTTGTCCGGGCCGACCCCCGGGTGGTCCACCCGTGCCGCGACGATTTCCGCCCTCACCCGCGCCGGACTCCCTGAGCTCTGGGCCCGAATCGAGGATTTTCTCGAAAAGACCCGTTCATCCGGTGCTTTCGCGACGCGTCGCCAGCGGCAAGCCGTGGAGTGGTTTGAATCCCTCCTTGATGAAGGATTGCGTGCCCGATTTTTCGCGGACCCCCGGGTCTCCCGCCAACTCCCCCTTTTTCGCGAACGCATCCATTCCGGACAAATGCCCCCCACGCAAGCGGCCGAAAGCCTCCTCCGATTGTGGGGATAGTCAAATCAAGCACAGGGACGCCACAGACGCTTGCTTCCGAGGCCGGGCACCGGACAAAGCGGCAACGCCCTTTAAAAGGGCTAGGGCAAAAGGAAAAGACGTGGTTCAAACAGACCGGGCGTAGAGCCGCAAATCTTTACCGGAAATTTCTGACGAAGGAACAAGTCTGTAGTGCTTCTCTTCCACGATCTTGATGATATCTTCTTCAACCGTCAGTTCAAAGACGGCGATGAGGTCATCGGCCATGAACTGAGTCGAGACACTCCGGCAAATTAAGGATTCCAATTTCTCGCGGCAGCAACGGATGGTCCTGCTGCGTCTGAACAATCGAAAGCTGGTCCCTACCCCCCTTCGCCTGAACTGGAATAACATATTGGCATCCGTTCCGATCAACGCCTACATAAATCTCATCAATCTCCACTTGTCCGATATCCTTCACGGAAGTTCGGTGGTGATTCTGCAGCGAATAGGTCGCCATTCCCAAAAAAATATCGAGAATGCGATTGCACCGAATCTTCGCCAGCAAAGCCTGCTCATCGGATAAGGCGTAAGCCGAGACGATTTCCGGGGTGGCATCCGGGATCTTGATGGCAATCAAGTTTGGGTTGGGGATGATCCGATTGACGATTACCAAACGAAAAGCATACCGCGAACGACCGGTCCCCGCAATGATCCACTCCTGCCCGGGAGGTTGCGTTCGAATAATCGATTCCGGTAACGCTAAACGGTAACGAATCGCATAGATGACGTCGCCCAAATTTTTCGGCAAAGCGATTCCCAACTTACGGGCGGAAGCCTCCAAATCCGCTCGCTCAAAGGCCAAATCAGTTAGACCGGCCTGAAACTTGGAGAAGAAGATATCTTCAATCAGGAGCAGGTATCGGTTCGTCAAAGGAGGCGGCTTCTTCATGGAGTTTCTTATCAGGCAAGGAGTCGGAGCCGTTCGGCCTCCGTCTCCGCTTGGGAGCGTTTCGTCGCTCCGCTCTTGCGGTCTCGTTTTCCGGGCGGCGCGGGCACGTTCCAATACTCGGCGGCCCGGCGCATATCGTAGGTGAGCATGATTGACGGGCCTGGTTCGATCACTCGGCTGGGTCGCCCGAGCGTTGCACCCATCGCCGCGATCACGGAACTGGCGACCACGCGCGCAAGAGGCGGGGGAACGGCGTTTCCAATCTGGCGGGCCCCATGCCACTTCGTGCCGTGGAACCGGAACCAATCGGGAAAACCATGTAGCCGCGCCATTTCCCGAACCGTCACACACCGGTTATATTTGTAGCGGATCGGACGCGGACTCGTGAAGGCACCCCGGCTGGCATCGGTCCCGGCACGCAGCGTGTTCGAAACTCCGCCGGGCTCCAGCTTGAAGAATCGCGAAATGGGCTCGACCGTTCCGGGCAAAGTTGCCGCGAAGCGCATACGAGATATTGGGGTGTGATCCGTGCGCATACTCGAAGTCAGGCGAGTGCGGTCCCACTTCCGCCTGTATCCAAAATACCATGACGCGGGTTCGTCGCACCGCATCAGATTGGCATAGGGAGAGGAGCCCGACCAATCGCCGACAGCGACCTCGTCACGCGTCAACAGTTCGGCAAAGGACTCGGCATCGGGAAGGTCCCCCAGAGCATCTCGACAAGAGGGCCCGCAGGGCAGAAGCAGTTCTGCCACCCCGCCCGCCGGAAGCGTACCGGGATCCGGGTAGCACGGAAGCGGAAGTCCCTTTTTTGCCCCCAGCAAGAATAGCCGCTCCCGGCTTTGTGGCACACCGAAGGCGGCGGCGTTCAAAACCCTCCAATCTTTTACAACATCGTAGCCATTGAGGGCGAAAGCTGCGATAAGCTCGTCGAGGAATTTGCGGTGCTTCCCCACCGTAAGGCCCTTTACATTCTCGAAAACAAAATAATCTGCCCGGAGTTCGCTGACGATCCTCACGAAGTCGTTGACGAGCGCATTTCTTGGATCGTCGAGAACGCGCTTTCCGATCATGGAGAATCCCTGACAGGGTGCACCTCCGAAGACGACCGCCACCCGCCGGTCACCGATTGTCGATGCGGAACGGATTTCCGCGCCGGATAGAGCACGCACGGACTTGGGCAAAACCGCACATTCCGGAAAGTTGTAGTGATGCACACAGGCGTGAATAGGATCGATCTCGACGGCGGCCAGCACGTCGAAACCCGCCTGCTCGAAACCCAGACTCATTCCGCCGACCCCAGCAAAGAGATCGACTCCTATCGGTCTTTCCATTTTCAGTGAACGATTGATCAGTGGGATAGCCGGTGCAAATAGAAAATCTGGGAAAAGCGCCCAGGCGATTCCGGGGCGCGGGGTGAGCTAAGAGAGGAACGTCTTAGCCAGGTTCGCTGCGGGGGAAGTGCTCTGCGTAATCCTCCATGGCGGCGCGGACGATGCGCCGGGCAGCTCGAACGCCGTAGGTGGCGTCAATTTTCACGGGGGCCTGGTTGGTGGAATCGAGCTTGTAGGTGGAAAAATAGTGCCGGATGCGCTCGACCATGCCTTTGGGGATGTCCTCGAGGCGACGCGCGCCGCCCCAGATGGCATCGTTTTCCAGCACGGCGATGATTTTGTCGTCAGCGGCCCCGTCGTCGATCATGCAAAAGCCCCCGAGAACGCGGGCGGAAACGAGGATTTCGGCCCGGCTGATGGGGAGTTCGGAGATGAGACAGAGGTCGAGGGGATCGCCATCGCCCTCCTTCGCACCCTTTGCCAGAGCAGCCACCCGCGATGCGGCATAGGTGCGGGGAATAAACCCATACGAGCACGGCGGGAGGGACGAACCCCGCTGAGGGCGGTCGATACGGAGGTAGCCGGTCTGCTTGTCGACCTCATATTTCATGGAATCGAAGGGGGTGATTTCGAGGTAGGCGTTCACGACCTCGGGAGCATCCGCACCCGCTTCCAAACCGTGCCACGGATGGGGCCGCCAGCGATAGAAATTTGAGGGCATGGAGCTAGGGGTAGATCGCCGCCGCCGCGCTGTCGAAAGGTTTTTCCATTGATCTGCCCATCGCGGCCTTCAGCCTCTGCCGTTATGAGCAAACGCCGCCGTCCGGCCCGCAATAGTAAGCGCCTTCCTTCGCTTCGGCGCTTCCGCTTCGGGCTCTTTTTCCTTACAATCGCCTTGGTTGCCGGGGGCGGGGGCCTGGGTTATCTCTGGTATGGCCAACAAGACCGCCCCACGCAGGAACGGGTGGAGCACGCCACCCTCACCGCGCTCGATCTCTTGCGAGAAAATCGCCACGTGCCCGTGGAAGTGCGCTTGGTGCTCGATTTTGTGGCTGATCGCATTCCGCTGCATGTTGGCCTCACGATTGATGCGTCGGCCTTTGAGGGAGACCGCACACACGTTTTCGGGGGTGTGCCCGAGAGCGAGCGGCCCCTCCGCCTGATTGCCAACCGGGGTTTTATTGTCGGCTACGATGAAGACCGCAGCAACCCCGCCTGGGTTGCCTACCGCGCCTTCCACACCGATGCCCGCGAGGCCCCGCCCCGCCCCGAGCGCTTCGAGCCGGACCCGCGCACCCGCGCCCGCATTCACCCCGACCTCTACACCAACAGCGGCTTTGACCGCGGTCACATGGCCCCGAATTACGCCATCGCGCTGCTCCATGGCGAGGCGGCCCAGGCGGAGACCTTTTTGATGTCCAACATCATTCCGCAATCCCCGGCCCTCAACCGCCAGGTTTGGCGCGATCTCGAACAGCGGATCATCCGCCGCTACACCCGCCGCTTTGAGGAGGTTTGGGTCATCACCGGCCCGATTTACCCAACCGTCGGCAAGCAGCGCTTGCACGGGCGGGTGGCCGTGCCGGAGGCCTGTTTCAAAATCATTCTCGATGAACACGACTCTGGCCTCCGCGCCCTCGCTTTCATCATTCCGCAAGATGTCACGGGCCGCGAAGACCCCGCCCAATTCCTCACCAGCATCCGGGCGATCGAGGAGCGCACGGGCCTTAACTTTCTCGCCGCCTTGGACGGGGCTCTCCAGGATGCCCTCGAAACCCATGCCAACCGGCGGGTTTGGTGAGCATCCTGTTTCAGAAGGGGGATCTCCTGGATGGGCACGGATAAGCGAAGAACCCATCAAGGCCATCCATTCAACCGGTAGTCAAAAAATAAACCTGCATCCCGCATTTGCCGTCGTCAGATGAGGAGCGGTGGCGCGCGGGCGGACCTTCGCGCGCTTGCTTCGTCGCCCGGAGCGGGCGGGAGTTCGCAGGCGGCTCTCCGTCGCGGTCCGGCGATGAATCTGCCGGACTACTTTGCCTTCGGCGGGATCCGGGCGGCCTGCGTAGTCGACCTGCCTTCAGCGGTCGACCCGAGGCGGGGACGCGCGGGCGGACGTTCGCGCGCTTGCTTCGTCGCCCGGAGCAGCGCGAATGCCACAACCCCGGTTAATCGCGGTTCCGCCGCGGGCGAGAAAAAACCCAGTTGCCGAGGACAAAGTAGCCGCTGCCGACAAAGGTGGTGCGCCACGAACGCAGGGCTCCGAGAACGGTGCGGTAGTTGCCCGCCTGCGGTTCCTCGAGGGGCCGCAGGAGCCAGAGCGAGAGGCAGAGCATGGTTGGCTGGACGATGAAGATTACCCGGAAGAGCATTTCCGTGGAGAGACCGAAAAGGGCGGAGGCCTCAAAATACAGGCCCCCGAGGATGGGAGCGAAGGCCGCCGCGACGGAGGTGACCATGAGGTTCACGCTCACAGCACCCGACTTCATGTCCTTGGGCACCACCTTCAAAAGCAGGCTGAAAAGACCCAGAATCACTCCCCCGGAAACCGCCCCGCCCCACAGCCACATAAAATACAGAATCCACGCCGTCTCGCGCGTGAGGAAAGCCCATGCGTAGTTCGGCACCATCCAGAGGACGCATGATACAATGATCACCGGTTTGCACCCGTGGCGGTCCATGAGGCGGCCCCAGACGGGCAGAAAGGTGGCTGCCATGAGGTTGGCGAGCATCAGAAGAACCGCCTGCCGCCCCACCGACAAACCAAGAAACTCAGCCATGAAAATAGGCACAAAGGGCCCGCTGAAACCCAGCCAAAAGGCAAGGGCGGCCCCGAACAGAACAAACCAGCGAAAGGGGGTCACCGCGAACATCCGCCGGAGGGGAGGCAACCAGTCCCCTTTTCGCCGGGGACTCCCGCCCTGCCCCTTGCGAATCCGCGAGAGCTTCCAGACAGATCCCATCCGCATCACACCCGCCACCGCCAGGATCACTTGATAACCAATGAGCCCGCCCTCAAAGGAACTCACGATCCACCCGGCCACGAGAAGGAAGCCCACCGTACACATCCCCAGAAGGCCGTTACGCCGCCCAAAATACGTACCCCTTACCCGCCCTGGGACCCACCCCTGCACCCACACCGTCCACGAAACCGCGTTCAGTGCCTGCGTGAGGCTGATAAAGGCAAAATACGCCAGAAGGATATGGAACGTGGCCGACGGGTTATCCACCGGCAGAAAGGGCAGCGCCAGGACCAAAGCCATCCACACCACCGTATTCAGCGCGCCACACCAGATCATGATCCGGTGCAGCGTGAAGAATCGTTCCAGCGCCGGCATGATGACCAGTTGCAGCGCATTGAACCAAGCCGGCAGGGACACGATGATCCCGTAATCGCTCTTGGAGAGGCCCAGCACACTCGTCATGAGCGCGGCCATAAAGAGGTTGCCCGGAATGGCTAGGGTGACCCACGGCGTGGCCAGGAGCCCCTCAATCGTCAAACCGCGCAACGAGGGTTCCAGGTCGCGGTCCCGGTCGGCTGTCTTCATCGGACGGCGACGGCAATGAGGGGAAGAGATCCCCCGAAAGGTTCATCAACTGAGAGTTTTCGGAAACCAAGCATAATTGGAAAAGAGAGCGTGGTAAAGAAAGGAGACCGAATGCCTCCAAACACACTCTTTACCTGGTCAGCAAAGCAAATGTGGCAAGGACTGCTTGTGCGGGCGTGATTACCGGATTACCGACGGAGACGAGCGGGTCGAATGACACCGAAGTCGAACGTATCCTCCGTGGCAGGGTGGCCATTTTGGCGCACGGCTCCGGGAAGCCGCAAACACAACGCCCTCACCCCGGGATGGGATCGCGCTAGGCGGAGCAACGAAATTCTTTCGCCAGCCGACCTAGGAAAAATTGAAAATGAGCTGAAGAATGCGCACCCCGCCGCGACCCAGAGTGGCTTGCTCGCCTTGTAAAGTGACAATCTGCCGACACGCGTAAGCGCCCAGTTCTTCCGGGTCGACGGCAGCGATCGTGATCGATCCTGGCACCGTGGCTTCCCCGAAATCCTCGGCCCGTAGAGGAATTAAACGCAGCGGCAAGCCCCATCCCGTCAGAACAACCTCCCACCCGGCCAAACCCTCGGCAGGCACGCTGCCTTGCAAAAGAAAGGGGTAGCGCATAAGCAGGTCCGGTATCGAATCTGTCGATACACGCAAGACCACCCCGGCGGGTAGACCGGAAAAATACTCGCCGACTCCGGAAACACGCCCGTCCCGCGCCTGTGTAAGAAAGTCCAGGGGATCGAGTCCGACCAGGTTCATGCCGTTCCAAAGGCCATGATGGTTCGCGGAGCCAAAGCCCTGCCGGTCAAACCATTCTTGAAAGGAATCGCTCAAGCGCAGACCGATTTCAAAGTGCAGGTGCGCCCGCTCGCGCGGAATGGTATACCCGCCCGCGCTCCGACCCATGATGCCCAAGGTATCCCCCGCGACAACGACGGCCCCTTCGGTAAGAGAATCGTCGATACGCGCCAAGTGGGAGTAAAGGGAGTAGACAGCCGGTTGCATCTGCGGATGCTCCAACACAACATAACGCCCGTAGCCGCTGTTTCCGGGCGAAGCGTTGATGTAGGCCACGCGCCCATCGGCGAAGGCAAAGACCGGGTCGGTGGCCTCGCCCCGGCGGCGTGGCAGGACCGGCGCAATATCGATGCCCTCATGGAAACGCCGACCTCCGTTACGCACGCACCCAAAGAGGCCGCTCTCCGGAATGCCGGAGGCCGTGGCCTGCACCCAATCCGTAAACGGCCGCCCCTCGGCAAAGGCCGTCGAAGGCGTCGGCCAAACAAAAGCCGCTCCGTCGATTCGCGCTCCTCCGAGCAGAAAAATGAGGCAAAAGAGGAGAAAGACGCTTTTCATGAGAGCCACAATAGGGGCACCCGCCGGGAAAAATCAATGCCCCCCTCCGGCGCGCACGAAGCGATCCTTCTTTTGAGCCGCCTGAAGAATGCCATTCATCTCTTCCGCAAGGTCGTGTAGTTGCGTATCCTCAACCTCGACAAACATGAAGAGCAGCCCGCTATCAATCACCCCTTCAAAGCGCCGTGCCCCCAAAGGCAAACCGTTGTGCACAAGGACAAGACGCCTCCCCTGCCGGTCCCCCGAAAGGCGGTAAAGGGAGCGCTGCGCCGCCGGTTGAAACCGGAACATAAGGCACATACCCAAATCCACCCGAACCACACTCACGTCAGCAATATCCGCTTCGACAAAGACCGGCAAATCGTTGATGCGGATCTGTGATCCACTCACCGGCAACGCCAAAAAAGCCGTCGTCGCCGTGCGCTCTTGCATGGAATCAGCCTCCATGTGGAAACGAAGCGTCCCGCCCGCCTGGGAAGGGCTTTGGCAACCAAGGATACCCACAATCAGGGCACCACCGAGACAGAGAAGACCCGTCCTAAAAATGGGCGAGCATCTCAAGAAGTTCCTGAATCTCCAAAAGGTATTCATCAAAAATTGGTTGAAAAATGAGCAAGTAAAGAACGCTGCCCGCCGCAAGAGCCGGACCGAAGGGAATCTGCCACCCCTCCCCTTCTTCCTCGTCTCCTGAGCTCTGCGAAGTCCCGCCATCGCCTTCCGGCGGGCGCACCGGCTGACCCCGCATAACCCGACCAAGCGCATAGACCCCCACAAACGCCGTCCCCACCACCGCTCCGCCGAAAAGCGAAAAAACGGCACCCTGCCACCCGCAAAACGCCCCAATTGCACCCATTAGCTTCACGTCGCCAAAGCCCATGGCCTCCTTGCGCAAAACAATTTCCGCAATCAGGGCGATCCACAAAATCAGGCCGGAGCCGATAAAGGCTCCCTGGAGTGAAAGAAAGCCGCTCTGCAAGGCCCCAACCATAAAGAAACCACTCCCACCAGCCCCATGCATCGAGGGCACCGCGAGGGAAAGCCCCACCCCAATAAGAAACCCGCCGATGCTGAATCGATCAGGGATCTCCATCGTATCCCAATCGATAAAGGCAGCCGCGACCAGACCACTGACATACATACAGTAGACAACGGCCAGGAGGGGCTCAAAACGCATCCAAAGGAGCACAAACAAGATGCCCGTCAGCGCCTCCACCACCGGATAGCGCACCGAAACAGCTTGCCCGCAGCAACGCGCCCGCGCCCGCAGCGCCATCCAACTGAGAATAGGGATGTTGTCATACCAGGCAATCGGTACGCCGCACGCGCAATGGGACCGCGGCTTCACAACCGATCGCCCCGCTGGTATCCGAAAAATCACGACATTCAAAAAACTCCCCACACATGCGCCGAAAACAAAAACGAAGCTCAGCCAAATAAGCGGAAACTCCAAACGGATGAACGTAAACGTATCGAGGAACTCACTCATTTCGCCCGCTCTGCCAAAGATTTGCGTACGGCTCCCGCCATAATGTCGGCTGGCACCTCACGGCCCGTCCACAAGGAGAGACTGCGCGCTCCCTGCCAGACGAGCATGGAAAGGCCGTCGGCATAGGGCACACCGGCTGCACGCGCCGCACGCGCTAAAGCATTCTCCACTCCGTAGGTCGTATCGTAAACCCCACTACCACCGGGCAGATGCGCGACTTCGAAAGGCGGCGGATCATCCGACCGCAGACCCAAAGCCGTGGCATTGATCAACCAAACGGGTTCGCTCAGGTGCGGCGGTGAATCGAGAGGAAAGGTGCGCACGCGATCCATCGCCTGCGGAAATGCCGCGCCGAGAGCCTGAAGAAACGAATGCAAGCGGTCCGCACTCCGGTTCCCCACCCACACGGCAGGAGATCCGTCCATTAGACACTGCACAGCGATCGCGCGGGCCGCTCCACCCGCCCCAAGAAGGATCACCGGGCGGCTCCCGAGTTCGGCCCCGAGCGTCTCCCGCACCGCTTGCGCAATCCCGTAGCCATCCGTGTTCGTCCCCCGATAGCGACCATCTTCCAGGAGGAGGGTATTGACCGCTCCCATCCGTGCCGCCACCGGATCCACCTCATTGAGAAAACGGATAACCTCCACCTTATGCGGAATGGTCAGGTTGATGCCGCGCACCCCCTTATCCGCAAAAACCGGAAGCGCATGGCACAAATCATCCGCCTGCAGTTCGCAACGGAAGTAGCGCCAATCGCTAAGCTCAGGGGCCTCAACGGCCATCGCCCGAAGCGCCGCATTGTGCATCGGCGGGCTCAGCGAATGCTTAATCGGGAAGCCCACCACAGTCAGCGCGGTTCCCGCAAAAGACCAGTTCGGGAGGTCGGCCAAACTAAGAGGGGTATCTGTTTCCATGCAAAGGCCGGAAGCGGTCACGGTCGCGCGTGCCGACGATGCGCATTCTCAAACTCGCGCACAAATCCGGCAAATACTTTGGCCATCCGCGGGTTATTTTTCTGAGCAAAATGGTGCGCGAGGTTTCGACAGCTTCGGCAGAGCACCTCACCGACCGGGGACGGACCCACAAAATTCTGCGGGTGGGGAACATGGCTCTCCGCAAGAAGATCATGAACCTCGTCCAAGGTGCGAAAACGACCCCGTTCAAACGCGTCGATATAGAACGGCTGCGACTCGTGGAAACAGCCGACCATGAAACGGTGAGGAAGGCTGATCGGCTCAAGCTCCAGGCCGCAACGTTGAGCCACGAGGATATACAAAACCGAGAGGCTGATGGGCAGGCCCTTGCGGCGCCGCAGAACAGGCCCCAGGAACGAGTTCAGGGGATCTTCATAATCCTCTACATTCCCGCGGAAGCCGTATTCGTGAAAGATCACCCGATTGAGAACCTTGCACTGTGAAAAAGGCGTCCCCGGCTTCGACATCAGATCCTCGCAACGACCCCCGATCACATCCAGCTGGCGTTGAATCGCCGCCGTATCCAAATCAGGCTTGATGACCCGGTTGAGCAAAAGCATGCCCGTCTCGAGTTCATAGCGCAAAGAACGGATGAAGGCGATAAACTCCGCCGCCGGATCCGGCCCGGCGATGGTCTCCAAAAGCCGACGGGCCACTTCCCGGGAAGGCGGATCACCCTCCCGCAGAACCTTCTTGAGCAAGCTGACCCCCACGTCACCGAGGCGGCGAAGTTCATCCGCAAGGTGCTTCTGCACAACCGGCGATTCGTCGTCGAGCAAGGCCACCAACGCGCTTTCACGCTCTTCACTAAGGATGCGGTCTCCCACATTCCCCAATCAAAAGCATTTTCGGGCGGGATCAATCCCGAAACGACTTATCCCCAAAAGACGAAACATGAAAAACCAACATCCGCTTCACGTTCCCGCCCACGGAACCGGCGCGGCGCCCCTTACCGCCGCCTCTCCACATAGCCCGCCACCCCCTCACCCTGCCCTCCAGCCTACAGCCTACAGCCTACAGCCTAAAAACCCCCGCCATCTCCGGGGCCTCCCTTGACCCCAGCAAAATTTCGGGCGGGAAAATTTGTGGGCGTCGATAATTTCTTTCAACTTTTGACCAAGCGCGACGGTGAAATCGACCACGGTCCGCATCCGAGGGATGCCACCACCGGCGTTGCGCGCAGCAAGGGTGCGTTTCAAACCACTAACCCACTCTTCGACGGCGGCGCAGGGCAACGAGGCCCACAATCGCCCCAAGGAACAGAGCGTAGGTCGCCGGCTCCGGCACCACGGAAAGGCCGACAAGCGTGATCTGCCCGGTCCAATCGCCGAAGGTGTTCGCATTATACAAGTGGGCGAGGAACACCGCAGGGTCATTCGCATCGCCGTTGAAGACGATCTGCTGCGCTGCGCTCAGGTTGATGGTGGTTTGGACCGGGGTGCCAGGGACCTCGGAGTCACCTATTCCCCAATTAAGCCTGTTGGTCGCACCATAGGCATTGTTAAAGCCGCCGAGCTGCAAGAGTCCCGTCCCGCCATTGGCGGCAAGATCAACTGAGCCATGATTGGTGATGAAGACGGCGAGGTCGCTTGCCCAAGTCAAACCAGTCTCAGCGTTGAGCACAAAATCGGCTTGGATGGCGGTCAATGCCCCCGTGAGGGTTCCAGGACTTCCCACAAGTCTGGAATCGGGGGGAGAATCCGCTGTATTCGACAACAGGAGATTCTCGAAGGGGATCACAACTGCTTGCGCCGACGTGCTCAGCGCGAGGAGACCGCAGGCCAGAAATAAGCGGAAGCCGGTGGAAGCAGAGAGTGCAGACGATAGGAAATGGGGGCAGGCAAGTGCTTTCATAGATGATAAATTGTGAGCAGATAAGAATTTCTTTTCCCTTCATTAAGCAAATGTGTCAAGCGCGATCGTTTCATCACCCCGCAGCTGGTTTACTCCTAAAGGATGTCAGTTTCAGAGATGTTGAGGTCCCGTGTTCACGCGGTCCCACTGCCCGTCGCCTTCCCCCAGCCGCCTCGTCGGGACCCCCAAAAACCGGCTTCACTCACGGAGCAAAGACAGTCAGGGTGCCGGGACTCCGACTCCAACCGTATATCACCTGGCTCTGCTTCAATGACAACCCGATCAGCCGCATCTTCCGCATCTTCCGGATTTCACGCGGCAACGCCATCAGGATGGCCCTCACCTCACCTTGACCCCTCACCACGTTCCCAGATTGTCTCACCTGAGACATTTAAGGCACCTCCTCCTGGGGCGAAATCGCCCATCCGCCCGCAATAAATGTCTCACCTGAGACATTTATTGTGTGTGGGTGCGGGGGAACCGGAGGGGCTCCGTTGCGATCCTGCGGATCGGAAACAAGCTCGGGATCGGAGGGCATTGGGCGTTTTCGCCAGGCCGGGAACTCAGAGAAAGGTTGAAAACTGCCAGGAAATGCCTAGCTAAAGCAATTGAAGCGTGGGCTCGATTGGGAAATCGGATCGGACCGGTTTTCTACGCCCAGCCCCCCTTGGTTTACCCCTCGAAATGACTTCATCTCCCGCCCAGCAAGACCGTTCTTTTCCCCGTCGAACACCCTGGTGCCTGATTACGTTTGGATGCGACTTAAAGGTGGGTGAACAGGGTTTGGCCTTGGGGCGGCAGTTCGCTCCGGATGCGCCCTCCCGCCTTATCGAGGCTCTGCTGCCGAGTGTCGAACATGCTGGCCTCTTGCAACCCTCCAGCGTTGAACTTCCATGGGGAACGAGCGGACCTCTGCACTTTGAGATCATCAAGCTGCCAGCGGAAGCGAATGAGCGGCTGCGCTTTTTGATGCGGGACGGGGCACCCCAAAGGGCCGCTCTCGATCAGATGGCACGGGCGCAGGCGCTTATCGAGCTGAGCTACGAGGGCTTCACCATTTTCGATGCCCAGGCGACGATTGTTTTCGAGAGCGCCTCGAACTCCCGCATCACCGGATACCCGCCGGATGAGTGCGTGGGGCGCAGTTTGTTTGAGTTTATTCATCCGGAGGACGCGGAGCGGCTGGTCCCGCGTTTCGCCCGTCTCGCGGAGCGCCCTGGGGAGATGGACAGCGACACCGTGCGCTGGCGGCATCGTGACGGGCACTGGATTTACCTGGAGGGAACGGTGGTCAACCAGCTCGGGGACCCGCACATCCGGGGAATGATCAATACCTTCCACGATATCACCGCCCGGGTGGAAATGGAGCAGGCGCTGATGGTGGCGAAAGATGCGGCGGAGGCTGTCCAAGCAAAGCAGCGGCGTTTCCTCTCCATGCTTTCGCATGAACTGCGCACTCCGCTAACATTGATCAAGCAGCCGCTCGAAGCGCTCCTCCCGACCGATGGTCACGACCCGCAGTGGGGCATCGTGGCGAGGGGGTTGCGGCGAATGGAAGCGCTGGTGGAGGAGCTGGTGGACTTCACGGTGCTCGACTCGGGGCAGGCGCGGTTGCACGTGCGGGACGTGGCGGTTGCCCGGGTTCTGGGCGAATGGGTGGCGGAAATGCGGCCCCTCGCGGAGAGCCGGGATATGCGCATCGTGTTGGTGCGGGGGGATCCCGCCCTTCGGGCGTTTCTTGATTTGGGCAAGTTCAGTAAAGTCATCTTCAACCTCATCGGCAATGCCATCAAGTTCGCTCCGGCGGGTTCCACCGTAGGGGTGCGCTACCGGGCGGTCTGCAAGGAGGCCATCGATGCCGGGAGTCTGGAGATCGAAGTCGAGGACGCCGGGACGCCGATCCCGGAGGAGGCGAGAGCGCATATTTTCGAGCGGTTCTTCCAATTGGAGTCGGGGGACACCCGTGGATGGGAGGGCATGGGGCTGGGGCTCAGTCTCGCCGCCGAGATGGTGGCCCTCCATGGGGGCAAAATCGGGCTGCGCCCGGCTGAGCGCGGAGGCAATTGTTTTTGGGTGAGCATTCCCCTTGGGGCCGATCATATCGCTCTGGAGGAAATCGCCTTGGGTAACGAAAACGGACCCATGCCGCCGCCACCCTTGCCGGGCGGGGGCACTTCCTTCCCTTCGGAAGAGTCCCCGGGCGCGCCCGGAAGTGGCTGCCTCGCGACGCGTCTGCTCATCGTCGAGGATCACCCAGACCTCATGCGCTACCTGGCGCTTCACCTCGAGCCGATCTATTCCCTGGAGTTTGCCGCCAACGGTGTGGAGGCGCTGCCGATGATCGAGGCCGACCCGCCGGACCTGATTGTGAGCGATGTGATGATGCCCGGTATGGACGGGGTGAGCCTTTGCCGAAAGGTGCGCGAGGTGCACCCTCCCGAGGCCCTGCCGATCATCCTCCTCAGCGCGAAGGGCAGCACCGATGATCGGGTGAAAGGGCTGGAGGCCGGGGCCAACGACTATCTCGGAAAACCCTTTGTCATGGGCGAGCTGATCAACCGTCTGCAGCTCCTCGCCGCCCGGAAGCGTCCACCGGAGACGCCGGTCCATGGCACCATCGTCCGCCTCCGGCAAGTGATCCGGGAGCGCCTCGCGGAGCCAGCTTTATCTATCGAGACGGTCGCCCGGCAGGCGGGGCTCAGCATCCGCCAGTTGCAACGGCTCACGCGGGAAGAGCTGGGCCAATCTCCTGGCGGCCTGGTCAATCAGATGCGCCTGGAAAAGGCCAAGACGCTGCTGCGCGAGGCGAAAGACCTCAACGTCGCGGAGATCGCCGCCGCCGTCGGCCTCAGCCCGCACTATTTCAATCGCCTCTTTCGCAGCCTGACCGGACTTACCCCGCTGGAATACCGCACGCGGGGCGAACGCGGGGAAAGCGACGGTTCGTAATGGTCTCAAAATGGGACAAACATTGTTTAATGCGACCGCCCCCCTAGCTGCGCTCGCAAAAGCGCGGACCGCGAAGGCAATGGCGCTCAGCTGAGCTCTTCATCCAAATCCAAATCGAAATCCAAATCGGCTTCGATGGGGCGCTAAAACGGAGTCATTCGATTTGGAGACCCGATATCGATGTCGATTTCGACGGACGAAGGGGGTGGCTTATCCGAGCACCGTCAGGCTCCGGCGGAAGGCCAGGACGCGCACCTTTTCGAACGTTCCGGGTCGACGACAGGACGCTCAAGAAGGTTCGCAGCTAAACCTGGAAACACCCCGCAAGCTTGCCGGTATGCGACAAATCATTGCCGGTACGCGACAAGGGGACATCACCACCTTGTCAAAGCCAGATCCCGCCCCTAAAAGCAGGGCTAATTCTTTAATTAAGAAACGCTGCAACCCCAGGTTCGTCCAAAAAAACCAATTATTCAACCAATCATGAAACCTCGTTTGCCGTCCTCCCCTCGTTCGAAACACGCAAAGGCCGCCCGCCCGCTCTTCGCCCTTTCGATTCTGGCCATCGGGCTCTGTGCCCTGACTTCACCACCGCTGCGCGGGGTCGTGCTGATCCAGGTGGACGTCTCGAATCCCGAAGCGGTCGTCTTCACGGCGACCGGCAATGCGCCCCTGGTGTTGAACGAGGCGACGCGTTTGTTCCAGGGGGTAATTCTGCAGGATTTCTTTCCGGCAGGTTCGAATCAGGGCGAAGGCTTTACAGAAGAAGTTTTTGCAACCAATTCAGCTTTGGGTCCGACCAACGACAGTGGAGATTTCATCCCTTACGACATCGCCCTGATTACTCCTGGAAGTCCGGATCTGGAGATCGCTCACGCAGGACGCTTCGGCGGCGCGTATCAAATCTTCGATCCGGCCTCTGCTGCTTTCAGTGGCAGCCTGATCCTCGACTTATCCGACTATATGCTTCCGTCTGCGGGGGCAATCGGCCCGATTTCGACGGATTCCTTTTTGGCTGAGGACTTCAGCTTCGGCGAACCGGATATCATCGGCCAATGGCAGGTGATTCCCGAGCCGCGATTCTACGGTGCGCTCTTTGGCCTGATCAGTCTGGCGTGGGTGGTGTCTCGCCGCCGTCGGCAGAGCGGTCACATCTGCGGGTGATTTGATTGGGCACGGCGCACACCGTTCAGCGGTTGAATTCCGATGCCAACAGAAAGCCAGATCTCGCATCATCGAACCTCGAACCATCGAACCATGGACATCCAGAACGTCAGCCGGGAACTTCCATCTTCCCACCCATGCGGAGCCTGGCTCCGCTTTTTTTGGATCCTCGCCTTTTCAACGGGCGGATGGTTCCCGGCAGTGTCCACGGTCGAAGCCACACCGACTCCCGGCCTCGAATTTACCGACGACCTCGGGCGGGTCACACTGGACGCCGATTTCTCGTTGGCAGGACGGTCGTTCACCGTCGAAGCGTGGATTTGGCTAAAGTACCGATGGGGGGATCGTGCCGTGCTGGCGCAGACCGGTGAGGATAACTTGCTGCATCTGCTGGTGCGAAATGACCGGTTGCACCTCGGTTTTTGGGGTGATGACCTCACCGGAAACTCTTTGCTGCCAGTCAAAGAATGGGTGCACGTCGCCTATACCTACGATGAAGCCACCCGCTCTCAGCGCGTTTACCTGAACGGACAAAATGACGGTAGCCGCGTGGCCAATGCATCCTTTGCCGAGAATAACCGCCCGCTCCACATCGGCGCTTTTTTCAATTTCCACTCCAATCCTTTCCAAGGCCGGATTTTGGAGTTGCGGATCTGGGACCATGCGCGAGACGGCGCAACCCTCGATGCCGGTCGCTTTAGTACCCCACCGCTCGATTCACCCGGGCTGCAGGCGCTTTTCACCTTTGAGGGGTCAGACGGCACCTTCCTCCCCGAGGCGACGGGAAATCTCGTCGGCAACACGCTCCACGGCTCAGCGAGCGCGGTGGAGCCAGTTGCGGGACCGGCCTACCTGACGGGCGTCGTTCCACTGAAGACACTCCCCACTGGCACATTGGCCGAAGCGGTCGAGGGCTACACTTTTTCGTTTGCACCAAGGGCCGACTTGACCGATCCCGATGGGACGCTCCTGCTCAACGGCAGCGGCCCGGAGCGAGTCTGGGGGACGGCGTGGCTCAATCTGTTGGGCGCGGCGGTTACTTCGGTGGTTGGTTGGAGCGGGGGCAGCCCGGAGATCACGCTCGCTTTCAGTGGTCCGGCGCGCATTGATGCGGTGACGCTCTTCCTCGCCAACAGCGGGGGTGCCCATGGGGTCGGTTTGCCCACCTCCGTTGAGTTGATCACCCCGGGCGGAACCCTGCGGAGCGTCGCGGTGACACCCGGCGCGGATGTCGGCGGGTTGCAGGCGGTCACCGTCGACGAGCTGGATGCCCTATCAGAAACACTGACCGTGCGGCTCGAACGGGGCACGCACGATATCGCGCTGGCCGGGATGGCGATCGACGGGGAGCGGATGTTTGTTCAAGTGATCGACTTCCCCTTGGCTTCCACCGCCTTGGTGGGGAGCACAGTCGTGCTGGCCCCAACTTCCGACTCCGGCTTACCGGTCACCCTCACCCTCGAGTCGGGTCCGGCCTTGCTCGATGGCGATGCCCTCACATTTACGGGAGAGGGCGTGGTCACGCTTGTTGCCTCGCAGGCAGGCGACTCCACCTTCGTGCCTGCGGAACCGGTGGTCCGGGTCGTTGAAGTCGCGCGGGCAGGCCAGGAAATCCTCAATTTCGCTGAAATTGGCGACCGCCAGGTAGGCGACACCGTCATTCTGGAAGCCGGAAGCGGGTCTGCGCTCCCGGTCGAGTTTACCCTCCTTGCCGGACCGGGCGTGATCGAAAATGCCAATGAGCTGCGTTTCACCGGGCCGGGGATCGTCCTGGTGATGGCCGCGCAGCCCGGCAACGATCTGTGGAGCCCCGCCCCGCCGATTCTGCAGGCCTTCGCGGTGCTTGGGGGCGAGCGTATCTTTGGACCCAGCGAAGGCCTAACGGCCGGGCTGGAGCTGGGCACTCTCCCTGGTCGCGTCTCGCTCGACGGATCCCTTTCCCTGGCAGGCCGCTCCTTCACGGTTGAGGCCTGGATCTGGCTACATGGGGACGATGCCGATCAGCCCGTGTTGGGGCAATTTGGAGAGGCCGATGTGCTTCACTTGCTGGTCCGCCACGGACGCCTGCACCTGGGCTTCTGGAATGACGACCTGACTGGCGGAAGCGTCTTGCCGACGGGGGAGTGGATTCACGTTGCCTATACCTTCGATGCCGCCACGCTGGAGCAGCAGGTGTTTGTGAACGGCGAGATGGACGGCAGCCGGATCGCGAGTGCCCCATTCCCGGAAAACAACCTCCCTCTTCACATCGGCGGCGGCTTCAGCGAATTCGCCAACCCCTTCAACGGCCGCATTCTGGAGGTACGGATCTGGGATCATGCGCGCCCTGGTCCCCTGCTCTTTGCCGGGCGATTTGAGACGCCGCCGCCCGGTGCCCAAGGTTTGGATGCCCTTTTCACCTTCACCGGCTCCATCGGCACGAGCATTCCCGAGGTAACCGGAAAACTGGCTTACGCCACCCTGAGTGGAGATGCGGTTGTCGTCGAACCCGTGATTGGCCCGGAATATCTCCTCGACTTTGCCTTTCCGCAGCAGCCGCTCGCCAGCGGAAGTCTCGCCCCTGCGGTGAGCGGCTATACCCCCGCTACGGCCCCCGAAGCGGCCTTCACCGATCCCACGGGGAACTTGCTCACAAACGGTTTCGGGCCGGCCCGCGTCTGGGGCGATCCATGGCTTGGGCCGCTGAACCAGGTGTTGCCAAGTATCCTCGTCTGGGATGCCTCCGCGCCCGCACTCACTTTCCACTTCAGCGAACGCGTGCGTATCGCGGGCGTCACACTCTATGCCGCCAACAGCGGCGGGGCCGAAGACATCGACCGGCCGGACGCCGTGGAGATTTCCACACCGGGTGGTTTCGCGCAGTCCTTTGCCCTCGCTCCGTCCACCGCGCCGCTGGGAACGTTGGAGCCCATCGAAATCGACAATCTCCACCTCTACACCGAGGCCCTCACCCTCACCTTGTCGGGCGGCAGTCCCCGCTTGGCGATCGCGGAGGTCACCTTCGACGGCGAGACGCTGGCCGAGCCGATGGTCGGCAGCGATGCCCTCCCCCTGCCCGCGATGCGCTTTCTCGGAATCGAACCGGGGGATCCGCGCCCGGCGGAAGCGTTCTTCGATCTTTGGATGGGCCCCACCGAGGCGCGCTTTGGCTTTCCCCGTGCCGCCGATGACTACGGTGTGCGACCTGTTGTGAAATGGTCGACCGACTTGGAAAACTGGGAGCCCCTGCCGCATGGGCCCTCAGCGGTGCCGGGGTGGGAAATCGCCCTGCTCCAACCGCTCCCCGAAGAAGGTCGCGCCTTCTTTCGTCTGGATTTCACCGATGGCCCCCCCACCGCTGTCGCCCCGGCCAGTATCTCCGCTATGGAGAGCGATGGTCCGCTCGCCTTTGATCTTCGGTTTTTCCCAGGCACGATAGAGACGCCGCTCGACCCCGGCAGCCTCCAGCTCCTCGCCATCAACGATCAACCGGTCGCCAACTTCGCAGGCCCTATCACCACCCCGGATGGCATTTTGGAGATTTTTCCCAACGGCAACGTCACCTACGTCGCCAACCCGGGATTGGGAGGCGGCCAAACCGCGGAAGAGACCTTCACCTACACCGTGGTCGATCGCTTCGGTCGCAGCGTGCGCAACACCTTCACCCTCACAGTGGTGGGCGAGAATGATCCGCCCAGCGTGGCCCCCATCGCCCTCAGCCATGCCAGCGGGGTGGAACCCGCCGGCACCACCTACCGCTACTTCGAGGGCGACTTCCCCACCGAGGCCAGCCTGCTCGCCGCCACGCCGACCGCGACGGGGCGCCAGCCCACCTTCAGCCTCGCCCCGGCGGCGGACGCGACCGGCGGCTTCGGCCTCGAAATGACGGGCGAACTCTTCGTCCCCGCGCCCGGGCCCTACACCTTTTTCCTCATGGGCAACAACGCCTCCGTGCTCGACGTGGGCGGCACCCGTGTGATCGCCCACGACGCCGCCGATCGCTCGGGCACGGTCGAACTAACCGCCGGCACCCACACCGTGCGTGTGCTTTACTTCGACACCACCGAGCCCGCCGCCGAGCTGACGGTCGATTACGTCGGCCCCGGCTTCCTGCGCGAGGCCATCCCCGCCGACGCCTTCCCGCGCCTCACCGCCATTCCGCTCGATCCACTCGCCGGAGCCAGCGATCCGGATGAGGATGATGTGCTCACGATCAGCCACATCGACGGCCAGCCGATTGCGCTGAATACCCCCGTTCAGCTCGCCTCCGGCGCGTCGGTGCAGCTCAATGGCGACGGCACGATTACCTACCTTCCCGCTCCCGGCCGCAACGTCTTCCACCAAGCGAACGATACCGACAGCTTCACCTACACCGTGACCGATTCCGGCGGCCTTTCCGCCAGTGCCACTGCCCAAATTCATTTGGCCCGACAGAACACGGCCCCAGTCGCGAATGGAATTTTCAACCTGGAAACGGACGATTTGCGGGGCAACCTTTTTCCCAATGAAGCCTTCACCGATGCCGATGGCGATGAGCTGCGCATCACCCATGTCAACGGGGTTCCGCTCATTGGCGACGGCGTCGTGTCCCTGCCCTCCACCGCCCGCGTCTCCCTTCCCCAGGCGAGGGACGTGGCCTTGAGTTACGATGGAAGGAATTCCTTCATGCGCACACTTTCGCAGGACCGCGCAAGTGATACCTTTACGGTCACCGTCGTCGATGCCGCCGGAGCCAGTGCCGAGGCCACTGTGGTCGGGGATTGGCCGATTGGTATCAGCAATTTCCTGGGATATACCGACAGCCGGTTTACCCCGCATTTGGGGCCACGGACCGCTCAGGTCATCAACACTTACGAATTCCCGGTGACCATGGTCACCTACATCGAGCAGCGGGAAACGGGGGCTTTCTTTGGCCACCAACAACACGCACTCCCAAGTAAGCATGCCCTTCATCTGGACTTCGAGGTCCCGGAAGGAATCGAGCTCGGTGGCCAACATTTCTTCGATCTGTTCGATCTCCACATCGACACCGTTGATGGCGACCCTATCTACTACGGAGACTCCTATGCCAATTTGCAGATAGATCGGCTCTACTCCACCGCCGAAAAGTCCTTCTTCCGCCTCACCGGTGCCATCAGCCCGCATTGGCCGCTCATGCTGACGACCACTGCCGGCACGGCACCCTACAAAAGCGGCATCCGCCTGATCGAAGCACCCTACGGCAGCAGCGCTAGTGTTTTCCGTTTGGGCTTCTTAGTTCGGGGTCCGAATGCCAACGTAAATGTCCTCGAGCCCAGCTTTGCGGCCAACATCCTCGTCACCGGGATCTGCCGGACGCCAGATACCAGCCGCTTCACAGTGACCAACAACACCAGCGAGACCGTCCCCCTCACGGTCGGATCAGGATCTGGCGGCACCGTCTTCACCTTCGCGCCCGGCGAGACGCAGACCCTCAACGTGCCCTACGAGCCCAAGGTGCTGTTTGTGGTGCGTGAGGCGGAGCTGGGACTCTTCGACAGCAGCGATGTGGCCTGTCCACTCGGCCTCAGCTTCACCGCGACACCGCTCTGCAGCGACACGTTTTTAGCCTTCGTCAAAGTCCGCAACAACAACCCCACCGAGTCCTTCACCATACGCGTCGAGTCGGTCGATTTTCCGACCATCCGCAGCGCCCCCCAAGTGATCGGCAACCAAGCCGCAGAATTCGTCCAATTAAACACGCAGGGCACCAACCTCGGGGGCACCGAAGGCCGCATCGTGGTGATCCTGGGGGATATTGAGGAAACCGTGGAAACCTTCATCTTTTCTGATAATGACTGTTAGGATTTTGCCGGTCAGCGCATCTGCAAAGTGCATAACAACAAGCGTTCAATAAGGGGTGGCGGCATTCTGCCGCCACGCGCAAAAGCGGGGATTCAGGCAGCAGAATGCAGCCCCTCCTTGGGCTTGAATCGCTTGATTGGAAATGGATAGATCTGCCGAATGCGTTTTTTCAGCGATCTGGCGAAGACGGTCACGACACGGAATCATCTCCCGCATTGGCAGCAGGAGGAGGCAACCTACATCGTGACCTGGCGCTTGAAAGACTCGATCCCGCAGGCGCTAATGGAGGCGTGGAGGCGAGATCGGGAGGAATGGATGCGGCGGGAAAAAACACCCCAAGAGCCACACCCGCAGCGACCAACGAGAACGGCGTGGCAAACGGCCCGGTGATCTTTAATGTCCCCGCCCAATGGACGCTCCACCTCAGCGAGACGTCCATGTAGAAAGTCGGATAAAAACCGATCACGCATGACGTCGTCGTCACGGTGCACGAGCCACTGACCACGGTTGAAGTCCCAAGGAGGGGCTGCATTCAGCTGCCCACCTTGCAAGGAGAGCCCACCTTGCAAGGAGACCCACCCTGCAAGGATGGATGGCGTTTTCCAAATGAACGCAAGGCCATCATCCAGTGGAATTCCACAACCCAAAAAGCACGTGAAAAGTCCGGCTACCCGTGAAAGAGTTCATTGCCTCCCCCACCCGTCTTTACGGAATGCCCCCATTGGGTCGCCACCGCCCCCTGTCCCCTTTCGCTTGGATCAACCCCGCGTGCGGCGGCGAATAACCCATGCGAGACTCCCCAGCCCGAAGAGCAGCCCGAAGTGTCCCGGCTCCGGGATCGCCTGCCATTGCCCGATCACCTGCCCGAACTCGCCACCAAAACCGTTGCCCAAAACGATGTCTCCGGTTCCGGAATTAAAACTTAAAGGGGAAAGGTCGACAATCGCCGATCCCACAAAGGCAATGGAATCCGTCGAAAAAATCTGGTTCGGCGCAGTGAACTCCGGGTCAAAAGTGAAAAAGAATGAGAAGAAGTTGAGCCCGTCGATCCCGGCAGTCGCAAGCTCAGTATAAGTTTCACCCCAATTCTCCGTATGATTGAGCGAAGGGGCGATGTCGGAACCGAAGATGCGCGCAAAGAACTCGGGGGAGGCTGAAGACACCAGCCCAAGGAGTGTGATACCTTGATCAAAACCAACGGAACTGTCCGACACCGAGGCGAATCCATCCGTGGTGGTAAACGACACCGCATTCAGGTTTGAGAAATCAATTTCGATTAAAACCAGAGCGGATGCCTGCTGCCAAGTGCTTGCGGCGAGTGTGACGGTAAACAGAAAGGCGGAACGAAATTTCATAGTGGTAGATCAAGTTTATGAGAGAGAAAGATTCAGGGCCGGAGACGGTCGGCTCCAGCCCCAAGACTTTGCAATCCGTGCAAATCATTGATCCCACGTCCCAAGACAAAGTTTTTTCGGACGTGTTCATTTTCAGGACTTTCTTTTTTGAGACACCCTTCAAATAGAATACTCGAACTGGGCATCCAACTTTCCCTCGCTTTCTCTCAGAAGAAGGACGACGGTGCGGCTGTAGCGCTGCTCCACGCGCCGACCCCTGTAGTCATACTTCATCGCCATCTCGAAACCAAACCCGAAGACGTTCGTCAAGCGGTTCTGCCTCGCTCGACCGGTCAGCGGACCGAGATGGATCTCGTCGGGAATCGGGGATTTTGTGAAACATGAAACGGGGATGTCTTGTTCTTCACTCCCAGGAATCTGCTGTGAATGTTCTCAAACCATAGGCCATCGGGCCGGAAACCGGGGCTTGGGACAAGTATATTTTTGGATGTCCTGAATTGCATCCTGAATTGCAGGAATGAATGGCCTCGACCCTCGACAAAATGCGCAAATGTCGGGTAGGGAAACGCCGCGCGCGCCAGGGCAGAGGGACCCGACCGGCTCAACCTCGCGTGCCCAGGTGCCGGGCAAGGTTCACCGTGCCCTCGTAAAGAGCGCGCCCGATGATGACCCCGTCGAGATTCGCGAAATTTTTGCTCATGCGACCGAACTCGACGATATCTTCGTCGCGGGTCACCCCACCGGAGGCGATGACGCGGCAGCTCACCGATTCGAGGAGGGTGCGTTGGGCGGCAAAATTGGGGCCCTGCATCATGCCATCGCGGCTGATGTCGGTGTAAATCAGGGTGCGGACGCCGATGTCCTCCATTTGCCGGGCAAAGCCGAGTGCGTCGACCTCACTCACTTCCACCCAACCTTTCACGGCCACTTTGCCATCGCGGGCATCGATTCCCACGGCGACCCGTTCGGCCCCGAACTCCTTGATAAGCGTTTCCACAAACGAGGGCTCCTCAAGCGCTCGTGTGCCGATCACCACCCGGCTGACCCCGGCTTCGAGGATATGCCGCACGGCCCCGATTTCGCGCATACCCCCGCCGAATTGCACCTGCAAGCCCTCTTCGAGAACCCGTCGCAAGGCCTCTCGGTTGCGGGACTCGCCGGAGAACGCCCCGTCGAGATCGACGACGTGTATCCACTGTGCGCCAGCGGATTTCCAGGCGGCGGCGGGGATGCCGGCATCACCGAAGTAGACCTTTGCCCTATCGGCACGGCCTTGTTCGAGGCGGACCACCTGTCCGTCTTTGAGATCGATAGCGGGATAAAGGATCATAGCAGGCCTCCGTGCTTTGACATTTGGGCGCGAGGGGTCTTCATCTGGATAAACACGAAAATCATTCCCCCTTTATGGCAACACCTGAATATAACGCACCCGCATTCCTTGTCGACTTGCTCAATGCACGCTCGCCTTCCGGCTACGAGGGCGAGGCGCAAAGCGTCGTCGACCGGCACCTTGAACCGGCGGCCGATGAATATGGCAAAGATCCCCTGGGCAACCGCATCGCCACGCTGAATCCCGGCGGTGATCCCACACTCCTGCTCACCGGACACATGGACGAACTGGGGCTCATGATCAATTACGTGGACGAGAAGGGTTTTCTCTTCTTCGAGACGGTGGGCGGCATCGATCTGCAAACCATCTCCGGACGGCGCGTTTCCATTCTCACCAAGGACGGCGTGGTGCGCGGCATCACGGGGCGGCGCGCAATCCATCTCCTAAATGCCGAAGAGCGCAAAAAAATCCCGGAGATCCATAACCTCTGGATCGATATCGGGGCCAAGTCCAAGGAAGAGGCGCTGAAACGGGTGCGCATCGGTGACGTGGGTGTGTATGACCACACGTTCGAACTTTTTCACGGCTCGCTCGGGGTGGCCCGGGCCTTTGACAACAAATCAGGCTGCTACGCAGTGTGCGAGGCCTTGCGCCGGCTCTCGGCGGAACGCGCCGGCCTGGCCGCGAAGGTCGTCTCCGTGGCCACAGCTCAGGAGGAGATCGGCTGCCGCGGTGCGCGCACCATCGCCAATCGCGTGCCGGCGGATTTCGCTATCGCCGTGGACGTGGGACATGCCACCGATCACCCGGAATGCGACAACCGCCGATTCGGTGAGTTCAAGCTTGGAGGGGGGCCGATTATTACCCGCGGAGCCAATGTCACGCCGCCCTTCTTCGACCGCATCGTCCGCGTGGCCGAAGAGATGAAGATCCCTTATCAGATCGAAGCGAGTCCGCGCCCCACGGCCACAGACGGGCGGGAGTTGCAAATGGGCGTCGGCGGCGTCGCCACGGCGGTCATTTCCATTCCGCTGCGCTACATGCACACACCAAGCGAGATGGTGGACCTCGAAGATGTGGAGAACACCGTGCGCTTGCTCGTCGGCGTGGCCCGGAGCCTCCGCTCGGGTGACCGCGGTGATTGGTGAGGAGCTGCGGCCCGCCCGCGCCGCGCAGGAGAGGCACGGCGAATTTTCACGCGTCCCGAACGACTCCGCAGCGGACGGATGGGGCTTGCAAAGATCCGCCCTTAACGCAGGGCGGCGCGAATAATTTCTTCGGTGGAAGCGGCCTCGGGCACCTTCTCCATTGCCCGGCGCACGGCGCGGTCGGCCGCATCGGCCTTAAAGCCAAGGGTGACCAAGGCGGCCATGGCATCACCGGCGCGCGAAAGGGGCAGCGCGGCACCCCCGCCGGGGAGGACCGGGCCGCCGGTGGAGCCCGCCGTCGCCGGGGTGGCTGCACCGACCACGTCTTTTAGCTCAAGGCACAGCCGTTCAGCGGTCTTCTTGCCGATGCCATGACACTTGGCTAGAGTCGCCACATCCCCCGCCCGCAACGCTCCCTTGAGGCTCTCGAGGGAGAGCCCGCTCAAAATGCTGATGGCTGTCTTGGGACCAATGCCACTGACTTTTTCCGTGAGGATACGGAAAAAGTCGCGCTCATCCCGCCCGCTGAAGCCGTAGAGGGCCTGCGAATCCTCTCGGTAAACAGCATGGGTGTGGAGGCGCACGGTCTGGCCGGTCTGCGGCAATTTCTCCGCCGTCGTCACCGGAATCGAAACGGCATAGCCAATGCCATTCACCAGGATGACCGCTTCAAGAGGAGTGGCCTCGACCAAAATTCCCTCAATGAGCGCGATCATGCGGAAGGAAGATTTTGCAGGCCGAGAAAATCGCGCATGCTGTAAATGCCCGGGCTTTGGTGCACGAGCCAGGGAATCGAACGGAGCGCCCCGGCGGCAAAGATGCTGCGCTCGCCAGCCCGGTGAGTGAGTTCAATGCGGTCGTGCGGGCCAATGAAATAGACTGTGTGTTCCCCGATGATCTCGCCCCCGCGGATCGATTGCAGCCCGACTTCGCAGCTGGGACGGGGGCCGATCTGCCCGCTGCGCTCGCGGCGCGCACTCTGCGCTGGCCAATTGCGCGCGCGGAGGACAGCTTCGGCGAGATTCTCCGCCGTGCCGCTGGGAGCATCTTGCTTGTGCCGGTGATGCAACTCGAGAATCTCCGGTTGGTAATCCTCCCCGAGGATGCGCGCGGTCTGCTCCGTGAGCCAGAAAAGGAGATTCACCCCCACCGAATAATTGCCCGACCAGAGGATCGGGATGTATTTGGCGGCGGCCTCAATCTCGGCGCGCTGCGCGGCGTCGTGACCAGTCGTTCCGATGAGCAGGGGCACCTTTTTGCGAGCAGCGGCTGTGGCGAGCGGGGCCGTCGCGGCGGCCACACTGAAGTCAATGATCGCGGCGCAACGCCCAAGGTGGGGCTCCGCGTCCTCACCCGCGTCAATCGCGGCGGCGACCTCGATGCCATGATCTGGAGCGAGGCGGATGAGGGCCTGCCCCATGCGCCCGCGCGATCCATTGATGAGGGTGGGAATGGCGGCCATGGGTCAGGCGATTTCGAGGCGACCGAGAACTTCGGCAATACGGAGGCGGGTGCCTTCGGAGGCGGAAACAAGGGGCAAGCGCACCTCGGCAGAGGCGAGAAGCCCCTTTTGCGCCATGGCCTCCTTGATGGTGACGGGGTTCCCTTCAAGAAAGACCAAGTCCGTGAGCAAATCAAAATACTTGCGCTGAAGCGCTTCGGCCTCCGCAAAACAGCCCTCCAGCGCGGCATGGGTGAGGCTCACGATGGCGCGGGGAGCCAGGTTGCTCGCGACGCTCACTATGCCCCGTGCGCCGCTCGCGATGAAGGGCACGGTGAGGCCGTCATCCCCGCAGAGGATGGTGAGATCCTCTCCACAAGCCGCGCGCAGCTCGTTGACCCGCGAAACGGTGCCACCCGCTTCCTTGATTGTGCGCACATTCGGGCAGGCTTCCAGAAGGCGTTGCACGGTGGGCACAGCGATCTCCACGCCGCACCGGCCGGGAATCGAGTAGAGCACGATGGGCTTGTCCGTCGACTCGGCAATTGCCCGGAAGTGCTGAAAAAGCCCCTCCTGTGTGGGCTTGTTGTAATAGGGCGCGACCTGCAAAAAGGCATCGGCTCCGGCAGCATCTGCCGCTTTGGTGAGTTCGAGGGCCTCCCGCGTGGAGTTGGCTCCGGTCCCCGCAATCACGGGCACCCGCCCATTCGATGCGCGAACCACCGCCGCAATCACCGCAATGTGCTCCTCGTTGTCGAGCGTCGGGGACTCCCCCGTCGTGCCCACGGGCACCAGCCCGGCCACGCCCGCCGAGATCTGCCGCTCCACCAACTCCGCCAGCTTCTCATAATCGACCGCCCCTCGCGCGAAGGGGGTGATGAGGGCGGTAAAGACTCCGTTAATTCGATTTTGATCCATAATGAAGGAGGGAAAGGTCCCCGAATAAAGATTGCCAACCTACCGCAGCCGGACACCTTTTCAACGGCGAAGTTTAACAGATCGTTTTCCAGTCCCTCCCGAACCCCCATCCATGAACGAAGATATCGAAATCTTTAACAACCTCCTCCTCCTCGCGGTGGAAAATGGTGCCAGCGACGTTCACGTGAAGACGAACAAGCCTGCCTACCTGCGTTTGCATGGCCACCTCGAGCCCATCGACATGGATGCGATCACGACCTCGCAAATCCTCCGCTTCGTCGAGAGTGCCTGCCCGGGGCAATTCCTCGACCGATGGCAGGAGGAGAATCAAATCGACTTCAGCTTCCAGGTGGAGGAGGTCGGGCGGTTCCGTGTAAACGCCTTTCACCAAAGGGGCACACCCTCCGTGGTATTCCGCCATGTAAAGGACCGTCCGCCCACTTTTGAAGAGCTCAACCACGATCCCGAAGTCTTCAAAAAACTCACTCTGTTCAACGATGGCATCCTTCTCATCTGCGGAGCCACAGGTTCCGGGAAGAGCAGTACGCTTGCCGCCATGATGAACTACCTCAACCACACGGTGGATCGCCACGTCGTTACCCTCGAAGACCCCATCGAATTCAACTTTTCCGACATCAAGTGCATCTTCAACCAGCGGGAGGTGGGCATCGATGTGCCCGATTTTTCCTCCGGTATGCGCTCCGTCCTGCGCCAAGACCCCGATATCATCCTGATCGGCGAAATGCGGGACAAAGAAACCTTCAACACCGCCCTCTCCGCAGCGGAGACCGGCCACTACGTCTTCAGCACACTCCACTCATCCAACGCCCAACAGGCCGTGCAGCGTATCTTCGAGTTTTATCCGCCGGACGAACACATCGGCTTACGACGGCAGGTGGCCAGTTCGCTCCGCGCCATCGTCACCCAAAAGCTGGTCCCCGCGTTGGAAGGCATCGGACGGGTACCGGTGGTCGAGACCTTTGTCCTCGAAGGTCTCGGACGCAACGCCATCACCGCGGGGAGTTTTGAGAAAATTCCCGCCATCATTGAGGCGGGAAGGGAGTTTGGATCAAAGTCCTTCAACTTCGATCTCTACCGTCTCATCCGCGAGGGTGTGATTACGAAGCAAGTCGGGCTTGCCTGCTCCCCCAATCCCCAAGCTCTGGAGATGAACCTCAAAGGAATCTTTCTCTCCTCGGGCGGGATCGTCAACTGACGCAAACTCTCCCCTCGCGCCTCGATCCCCCAAAAAACTTTTTTTAATGTTCTGAACATTACAACATTGACAGAAGCCGGGCAGGTTTTTGACTGACCTCATGAGTATTAAATATTGTCGGCGGTTGCGCTATCCGCGATTAGCTTGCCACCACCTTATTTCGAGGGTGGTGCAGAAGCGGAAGCTTATGGATGAGGAGGCGATGGAGGCGATGCGGCATATCATGCGCTCGCAGGCGGCGT
>JAFIGE010000226.1 GCA_020831585.1 Opitutales bacterium
CGGCGGCGCAAAGGATGGTGGCGGCGTATATCGATTTGAATCCGGTGCGGGCGGGATTGGTAGAGGACGCGGGCGACTATGGTTTCAGTGGTTTTGGGGAGGCGTGCGCGGGTGGCTCGGCGGCGCGACGGGGGATCGCCCGGATCGAGGGCAAGATGGCCTGGACGACGAAATGGCACGAGCGCTACCGGACACGGTTGTGCAGCCGGATGGGTCCGGGAATGCGGCCTCTTCGGAGAGACCAGAGGAGCGAGGCAGCCGGTGCAACGAAGCAGAAAGCGATCTCCCGAGCGGGTCAGGCGGAAGAATCGGAGCTTCTTTCGAAAATCCGCGCCTTCAGTGAGAGCTGGGTGGTGGGGTCGGTAGCCTGGGTAGAGAGCTTTTGTGCGGCCAATGGCTGGCTCGGCTTTCGAAGGGGAAGGAAGCCCAAACTGATCGTGGAAGACGGCGGTGCCGACTTCGCGAAGGTCGCGACCGTCGCGAAACGCCACTGAAGTATGCGACAATCTTTGTGATCACATCCGCGCTCACTCCCTAAACGCTGTAGATATCGACAATGCGCGCAGGCTGTGTTTGGAATTTTCAGATGTTCAGCGGTTTTTCTTTTTTGCGGGCGTGTTTCGGGGCTCTACTTTTTTTTGGATGCTGGGTTTCGGCGCAGGCGGATTGGCACCGCTTGGAGAATCTGCGCCTGGTCGATCACCCAGCGAACGACGGTGATAGTTTCTACGTGACAGACGGGGACACGGTCTGGCTTCTGCGGCTGTATTTTGTCGATTGTCCGGAGACCACGGCGGACTCTGAGACGATGGTGCGGCGCTTGCGTGAGCAAACGCGCTACTTCGGCTTGGACCGCCATGAGGATACCCTTCGTTTCGGCCACAAGGCCACTGGGCAGGTGCGCGAATGGCTGGCCGAGCCCTTTACGGTCTATACAGTTTTCGCGGATGGCATGGGGCGCTCCTCGACCCAGCGTTTTTTTGCCTTTGTAGTAACAGCGGATGGGCGGGACCTTGACTTCCTTTTAGTCGAAAACGGCCTTGCGCGGACCCATGGGGTGGGGCGTCAGGATTTTCGCGGAATGCACCGGGATGACAGACAGGCGCATCTGGAGAATCTGGAGGTGGCGGCCATGCTGGGCAGGAGAGGGATTTGGGCGGTGGCAAATCCGGACCGTGTCGCCGAGTTGCGCCGTATTCAACGGGAAGAGGATATGGCCCTGCGCCGCATCCGGGAGGATTTGGGTTTTGCCGGCCTGCGCGAAGGGGAGACCCTCGACCTCAACTCAGCCAGCCGCGAAGAACTGCAACGCCTCCCGCGCATCGGTCCGGCTCTCGCAGAGCGCATTGAGGCGGGGCGTCCCTATCGCTCAGTCGATGATCTTGCGCGGGTCTCCGGAATCGGCCCGGCCACCCTGGAGCAACTGCGTCCCTTCGTTCGGATAGCTGACGGAGGCTGACGCAGAACCAGTTTAAGCCAATTTCCAGCCAATTTCCTTGCGTAACCGGGGCAACAGATGCCATCTGCAGCTTGATTGCCGGTCTGTCCGAATTGAGCATCGGGCTCCCTACCAGCGCCGTGGGGTGCGGTATTGCAGCTTCTCGTAGGTGGAACGGGGAAGGTCCTGCAGGAAGCGGCTGGGCTCCAGGCGCATGGCTTGTCCGCGCCCGCTGTTGACCATCGGGAAGCAGAGATACAGCTCCTCCATGGCCCGTGTCACCGCCACGTAAAAGAGACGCCGCTCCTCTTCCACATCACCCGCTTCGACCGCCCGCCGGAGGGGAAAAAAGTCCTCCGCGCACCCAAGGACAAAGACCACCGGAAACTCCAGCCCCTTCGCCTGATGCACCGTCGTCATGCGCACGGCGTCCTCATCCGGATCGACTTGGCGGTCGCTTGTTTCCGAGTTGAGCAGGACCACTTGTGCGAGAAACTCGTTGAGCGTCTCGAAGCGTTCGGCAAAGGTGGCGAGGCCCTCCAGATCGTCCCTCCGCTCATCGCCGTTCTTATACGCTGTGCGAATGAAATCTCCATACCAGCCCATGATGGCGCAGCGTACAAGTTCCGCCGCCGACGGGGCGGACTCGCTGCTTTTCATGAGGCCGTCTAGTTCGATGAGCGTTTCCGCCAGTTGCTGAAAATCTTCCTGGCCGTCGGCGGGGACCTTCGAGACCACGGATTCTTCCAGAAGAGCTTGGAAAAAGGAGGGGCGGGGGGCGTTGGCGGGTTCGGTCGCAAAAATGTCCAGAGTCGCGCTTGCCGCCCTTTTTACCATGGCTTCATGGGCCTTTTGCGCGGCTTTTAGAATCTTGCTTACCGTGGCCGGACCGACCCGCGGAAGCAGGGCGAGTATCCGCTCAAAGGCGGAGCTGTCCGCCGGGTTGTTGACCACGCGCAACTGCGCCACGAAATCGCGGATGTGCGCCTGATCAAAGAACCGCATGCCGCTTGTAATGATGAAAGGGATACCAGTTTTTGAGAATTCCATCTGCATGTCGATTGCCTGGTAATGCGCCCGATAGAGGATGGCGATACTGCTCAGGGAGACGCCGCTGTGATAGAGTTCCTGAATCCGGCTGGCTACGAACTGCGCCTGTTGCACACCGTCGAGAAGCGGGATGACACACGGCAGACCATTGCTCGGGCGGTGCGGGACCAGCTCCTTGGCATAGCCCGAGCCCTGCGCCTGGTTGGCGAGAACGGCGTTGGCCAAATTGAGGATCTCCGGCGAACTCCGGTAATTGCGCAGAATGGTGTAGATTCTTGTGTCCGGATGGCGTTCCGGAAAGCTGCGGATGTTTTCGAAGTTCGCCCCCCGCCACGTGTAGATGCACTGGGCATCGTCGCCCACGGCCATGACATTGTGGTGACTGCCGATCTGGTCGATAATGGCGCTCTGGAGGATGTTTGTATCCTGATACTCATCCACCAGGATGTATTGGAATTTCTCCTGCATGTAGCGGCGGGCATCCTCATCCTCCTGGAGCATTTTCCGCCAAAAGTAGAGGAGGTCATCGTAGTCGGCGACCTGTTCCTTCAGCTTCCGTTCGCGGTAGCGGCGGGCGAATTTTTCGATGCTGCCCGGCAGGCTCTCCTGGAAGGGAAACCGCTCGCGCACGAGGGCATCGAGGGCCGTGTCCGTATTGATCGAGAAACTGATCAGGTTGTGGATCACGCCGGGCTTCGGGTTGTCCTTGTTTTTCGTGAAACCGGGCTCGATCTCTTTCACCACGGAAGCAAGGAGGCTTTCGGCATCGCCCTGGTCCATGATGTTGAAGTTCGGCTCGAGGCCCACCCGCTTGCCAAACTGACGCAGGAGCCGCCCGCCCAGCGAGTGAAACGTGCCGCCCCATTGCGGCGGGTAGGCCGAGCCGGTCAACTCCATCACGCGGCTAACCATTTCCTTCGCCGCCTTGTTGGTGAACGTGAGCAGCAGGATGTTGTGGGGAGAAACCCGCTTCTCCAGCATCAGATAAGCCACGCGATAGGTCAGGGTGCGCGTCTTGCCGGAGCCCGCTCCCGCGAGCACAAGGGCCGGTCCGGGCGGGGCCGTCACAGCCGCGAACTGCTCATCATTCAGGTCGGCACGAAAATCAATCGGAGAAAAATCCAGCATTTCCGCAACAGTGCATTCGCAGACGCCCGGACTCTAGAAAAATCGGCTCGGTCGCGGCTCAGTCCAATAGGGTTGCCCCGGCTTCGGCAATGTGGCGCATGAGCGCCTGACGTTCCGCGACCGGCGGATGGGTCGGGAGCCAGAGATTTTCCCGCCTCTCGCGGTCGGACCGTGCGGCCAGACGGGGCCAGAAATCGAGCGCCTCCCGCACTTCAAATCCTGCCAGTTGCATCCACCGCAGCGCCAGCAAGTCCGCCTCCCGCTCAAATTCCGGCAGCCGTTTCAGCCCCCCGACCACCCCGCCAAACCCCGGACTCAATCCGCCCGCCGCGATCACCCCCACATCCGCCAGCGTGCCCACAATGGCGTTCCAAGCGATGGCTCGGTGATGCCTCATCACGCTGTGCGCCAACTCGTGGGCGACCACAAAGGCAAGTTCTTCCTCATTGCGCACAAAGCGCAGCATGCCCTCATTCAACTGAATGCGGCGGGGGAGGGCGCGGGCATTGACCCGGTGGTCGTTCCTTTGGCCCACGTTGAAATCGGCGATGGCGACGCCGACCAGATCCACCTGCATGCGCGAGCCATCGCGCAGAAAAACCACCGATGCGCGCGCACCCTCCCCGAGGGCGCTCGCCATGAGACGACCGCCTGGCAAGGCTGCACCCGCTCCCGTCGGGACCCGTTCTCCATTGATCTCCAAGACCACATCGCCCACTGCCAGATCAGCCAGGTCCGCCGGGGACTGCGGGGCCACCGACACAATTGTCAGCCCCTCCGTCGACAGCCCCCCTGAAGCCAGATTATTCGGCACGTCTGCTGCGTGCATCCAGCGGATGCCGATGGCCTGGCGCTGCCGCACCTCGGGCAAATCTTCGGCAATCGCCCGCAACAACGGCCAGCTCACGCGGTGCAGGCGCTCGGCGTCCTCCATTTGCCGGGCAAAGCGGCGCTCCGCAATCAGGCCGCGTTCCACCGCAATCGCCTCATCCGACAAGGCGGGCCACGGGTGGCGCGGACCCACGCAACCGGTCAGAAGGAGGGCACCCAGAAAAACTTGAACGAAACGACAGGCGGGCATCGGCAATTCTCACACCTTTGCGGCCAGACCACAGGCAAAGGCCCAGACACGCGCATCCACCAAGATCCCCGCCTCGACTTGGCTGGTCAGCCAGTCGAGCAGGCCCTCGACGGGAGCCCATTCAACGACAATCACCTCGTCGCCTTCCAGTTGTTGAGGTCCTGCCTCGATCAGGCGGATATGTGCAAACGCCACAGCTTCATCCGTCAGACCCGGCGATGTGGGCACAGGCGGCCCCATGCGCTCCAGCTCCCCCGTCCACCCCGTCTCCTCCTTCAGCTCCCGCAGGACGGAAACGCGGGGATCCTCCTCTGCATCCACCAATCCCGCCGGAAACTCCAAAACCTCCCGTTCCACCGGATGCCTGTATTGGCGCACCAGTAAAAGTTCGCGTGCGTCCCCTGCCTGCCGTGTCGCCACTGCGCACACCGCCCCCACCGTTTTCCGTCGCCGCACATACGTCCATGCGCCCTCTCGACCGGCTCGTCCCGCAAACGTCCGCTCCCGCAACTCCAGCCACTCCGCCGCAAACAAGCATCGATCTTCCATTCACCCACCTCAGCCTCTCCCACCCACCACCGCAACATCAAAAACAAGTAACGACGTCATTTTATCTTGCATGCGGAATTCGGATATGGTGGGGTGGCTCATGCTTCGAAACATCACACCCCGTTCGCGGAA
>JAFIGE010000227.1 GCA_020831585.1 Opitutales bacterium
GGCCTACAGTCCGTTGGCTGCGACCGCTTACGCCCTCAACTGCTCTTTTTAGGATATATCGGGCTTTCAGCCCTCCGGACGGGGGATGCCTGAATGTCCCGGGGCGCTACCCTGGGCCGATATGGAGCCTCACCTTTGGTGCTCAACCCTTTCCCCTTCTTCCTGCCGAATTCCGCCAGTGATGTCAGTCTGCCTTCACCGGAGTAAGGAGTCCTGGGTCTGCGGAAGGCGCAAGCTCTCGGGCAATTGATCGCTCCCGCGGTAGACCCAACCCTAGCTCAGGTAGCCATGGCCGTTGGCCGACCCGTGATCGACCGGGAGGAGAAAGGTAAGCCCGAGGACAAGAAGGAGAAGGAGCCCGCCAATCCCGCTTGCGAGGAGGAATATCCGATTGCGCTGAGAGGCCAAGGTTGCAGCTCGATGAAGACGCGAACACGCGGCTTGCATCAAGGCAGATAGGCTCACTAACCCGGCAAACCTCATGCTCCTATCATGGAGTCGCTCTTTTGGCGGGTGTCATTCTGCCGAAGGGAGGCGACGATGGCGATGGCGATCATCATGAGGAAGAAGATGGGGGTCTGGCGGAAGGAGAGCTGGACCATGGACTGGACGTGGCAGACGAGGCAGAGGAGCGCGGAGCCGACGACAGCCGCCAGGGGCAAGCCCTTCAGCCGCCACAGAATCAAGGGTGCGGACATACTGAAAAAGCGCAGCCAGAAGAAGGCAAAGGCAACGAGGCCGGGGTAACCCGTTTCGCCAAGGGTGAGAAACCAGATATTGTGCGCGGGCGTGCCGGGCGGGTTGTCGGGATCGATACGGGCGGCATAGCCATCCCAGGAAAAGGCGGAAAAATTGCCCATGCCCACGCCAAAGAGATTTTCGGCCGCCATGAGCTTGGCCTGATTGTTGTAATACATGCGGTATTCGAGATCGCCGGCGGCGTCCTGTTCCCCGACGAAGCGGTTGAGGAGGGTATCGGCGGCGGCGGCCAATATAGCGACCCCGGCAAGCGCCCCGAAGAAGACGAGGAAGGTGTTTTTGATCGTGATGTTGCGCCAGCCAAGGAGAAGAAAGGAAAGCCCGAGGCCGATAATGAGGGCCCCGAGACCACCCCGGGAAATCGTCATGATCACACTCAGACCGGCGAGGCCAAGGCCGGTGCAGAGCAGGGCAACCCGCGGCCAGCGTTTTTCCGCCAGAAGAATGGAGAACATGAACGTGCCCGACATGGCCATGTAGGTGGCAAGCGAGTTGGGGTGCTGAAAGGTGGCTTTGACACGGTGGATGCCGTGGATGTAGCGGTCGGTCAAAACGACATAGCCCAGGTAAACGGCGGCAATGGCCACCCCGAGAATGACCGTATCCAGATTCTCCACCTTGCGCAAATAGTAGTAGAGAGCGAGGAAGAGGAGAAAGCCGCGTATCCATTTGGTTGTCTCGAAAATTGGATACAGCCGGGTCTCGAAAATTTCGTAGGGGAGGAAAAAAGGATGTGCCTGGGCGGCCTCGGGCACGACGATCGAGGCCGGTGCCGTTGTCCAGGAGAGAAAGCCGGTGAAGATGATGGCGAGGAAAGCGAAGGTCATCGGCGGGATACCGGGCGCGCGGTATTCCTCGCGCTTGAGAAAGATGACCCCGAGAAGAACGAGCGCGCAGAGGTCGCCGAGGCTGATTTCGATGCCCTTCGTGAGGGCGAAATAAAACTCCCGCGAGTAGAAGTTGATCGAGGTGTCGTCGGGCACCACGGTGGTGAAAACGAGGAGAATGACGACGGCCTTCTCAAGCACGGGAAAGCGACGCGCCAAAAGGATGCCGACCGGCACCCCGACAAAGGTGGCGAAAAAGAAGATAACGTATTTCAGCTCAGACACGGCGGAGCCTGCATCTCAGGGCTGGGGAAGATCGGGGCGCACGGTCTCCCCGTCCGCACCCTCGACAAAGCGCACGCCCTCGTTGGCCGCCACGGTGAAGGCGGCGGTTGAAACAATGACATCAATGTAGCGTTCGAGACGCTCCCACGGGCTGTTGGGGATGTAGAGAACGTCGCCGGGAAGCACGGGCACATCGGTGGCGCGACCGCGGAGAATATCGGCGAGATTGATGACGGCGACCCGCGGCTCGGTGAAGCTGCCGCGAATGAGCAGCACCCGCCGCGTGTAGGCGTTGGGCAGCAGCCCGTCGGCCTCGGAGATCGCCCCGATGAGGCCCTGGCCCTCGCGCCAGCCAACCGCTTTGGGCGTGCCCACACCGCCGAGGACGAGGATTTCCAGGGTGCTCTTGGGCGGCAGGAAAATGAAGTCCTGGTCGTGCAAATAGACGTTGAAGCGCATGTCGCCGCGATTCACAAGGGCCTCAAAATCGACCGGAAGGAGGCGACCATCGCGCGAGAGAAGGGCGCGGGAAAGGTCGGCCAGTTCCTCCGTGGTGCCCGTGCCCCCGGCCAGTTCGATGCCGCCGGCACGGGCAATGGCATCGAGGAGCGTGGTTGGCTGGTCGAGTTGATAAACGTTGGGGCTGTTGACTTTGCCGAGAATGGCATAGCGGCGGCTCTTCGCGGCGTGGAGAACGGCAGACACATCCGGCCGCCGGTAGTAAGGCCGCAGCGCCTCGGTCAGGGCGGCGGAAAGCTCACCCACGGTGCGCCCCCTTGCGAGGACCGGCGGGGCGAGGTCGAAGTGGACGAAGCCATCGGGCATGACGAAGGTGCGGAGGCTGGCGTTGGGGTCGTTCTCGCGGGCATTGAGGCGGTAAATGACAATTTCGTCACCCGGACCCAGGCGATAGGGACCGCCGGGCGGCAGAAGGTCGGCGGGATCGGGAAGCGGGCGGCCGACGGTCTCCCATTCCAAAGCCGCCCTCCCCTCTTCGCGCGGATCAAAGAGAGCCGCACGGGGCGGATGGCTGCGGCAGGCGGCGAAGAGGATCAGAAAGCCCGCCAGCAAGAGACCGCGCATCAAGAATCCTGGCCATGACACGGCCGGTCTCGGGGTGATCAAAAAGTTTGCCGAAGGCTCCTTGCCCGGACGGCCACCAACGCTCAATAGGAGTACGACGGGATTTATCCACCGACCTCGCAGCGGTTTTGGGCTAGCGGCTATCCTTGAATTTTCGCGACGCGGGGAAGTTCTGATTTCCCGGAGTTTGCTCCCGCCACAGGCAAGGCGCTGAAGCAGCCTTGCTACGCTTACAGCCAAAAAACCACGCGAAGTGTGACAATTTTGGGGACTACTGCTGGCGGGCCTCATGGTTCGTTGCGGTCACGGGTGCCGGGAAGGACCGGTTCAGTGAAAATGATGGGCGCGTTCGCACTCGTCCATGTTGCCGTGGCACTGCGCAGGAAAACGGCCACGGCGCGGTCGAGAATCTCCTCCGGGCGGTACCAGGGGCGGTTGCTCACAAAGACAATGTCTTTGGGCTCCAGCGGAAAGTCCGGTCGCGCGCCGCGCAGAATCTCCCGCACATTGACAATGTGCGCCTCGGGCTCCGTCATGCTCCCCCGAACGACGAGGACCCGCTCGCGGAAAGCGGACCGTGTGAAACCCTCCCGCTTGGTGATGGCGGCAACGACCGAGGCACCAGCCGTAAAACCCTCCCGTCCCGGGCTTTCGACCGCACCGAGGACAAAGTAATCATTGGCAAGGGCGGAGGCGATCTGGATATAGTCGCCGGGGGCGAGGGCAATGTTCTGCGACATATCCCCTTCAAGGAGAAGCCGGCGAAAATCCACCGGCAGCCGCCGCCCCTCCCGGATGATAAAGCTACGATCCAGATCGGCGAGGTCGACATATCGCCGGTCGAAAAGCCCGGACTCCGTGCCGCCCGCGCGGGCCATGGCCTCGACAAGGGTAATCGGGCTGTCGAGGGCAAAGACCCCCGTGAGGCGCACCATGCCGATGACGGTGTAGCTGTTGCTGGCCAGTTCGAGGGGCGTGAGGATGAGACGCGGGTTGCGGTAAAGATCGGTCAGTTCGGCCTCCAGGGCGAGGCGGGCTTCTTCGAGGGTCCGTCCCCGCACCTCTACGGAAGTGGCTGAAAGGTAAGAGAGGGTGCCATCGGGTGCCACAGTGACCTGCGGACGGGTGAGGTTGGGGCGACCATAAAACTGAATGGAGAGCACGTCCCCGGCGCCGAGGCGGTAAGGCGTCTCCCCGTAAGCCGGGGGCAAATCGGACAAAGCCACAGCCCCCTCAGCCGTCTCCACGACCTCCGGCGGGTGGGAATCGACCTCCCCGGCCGGAAGGCATACACTGAAAAGCAGCCACCCGCCGCAAAGGAGCGAAGCGCTCACAAAAGAGCGGAAGCCGGTCCTCCCTTTCCCGGGAAGCGGATTCACGAAGTAACCAAATGCAAGCCACAATCGAGCCATCAGGCTCCTGTCTTGGCTCCAAATATGCCTGGAGGCAAGCGATTTCCCAGGCAAGCGATGAAGGGGCGCACGCTTCCACCGTGAAAGCATCCGGCAAAAACGGGATCGCTGCGGACACACCGTCCAGCTACGGATCTTCTTTGTCGGCCGTGGCCTTTTTCTCCTTGTCCAAACGAGATCAAATGAATTAAATCCCTCACACTGCGATGAATAAGGATCTGCCACCCCCGCCGGACTCTGTGTCTTCCATAGGAAATCATGTTGCGGGGCACCCGCGCTCTCATGAGCGATTGATGCATTTGTTTCGGCGAACGGGTGAAGTTGCCCGCGTGGGTGGGTGGGAGGTGGACCTCGTGAACAATACGGTTTGGTGGAGTGATGTGACACGGGAAATCCACGATGAACCTCCCGATTTCCAACCCACCCTGGAGGGAGGTATCGCCTACTATTTGAAGGGGCGCGATCGCGAGACCATCACCCGCGAGTTCACCCGCGCGGCGGAAGAAGGCATTCCCTTCGATCTGGAGCTGCGCATTCGCACAGCCAAGGGCCGAATCCGCTGGATCCGCACGGTGGCCTACCCGGAGCAGGAGGGGGGCAAAACGGTCCGCGTCAGCGGGGCTTTCCAAGATATTACGGATGAGGTCTCCCTGCGCCATCAGCTTCAGCAGGAACGCGATTTCAACCGCGCCCTCCTGCAAAACCTCTCAGCGGGTTTTTCCATGGTCGATGCCTCCGGGGTGCAGACCGAGGTGAACCCCGCCATGTGCGCGCTCACCGGCTTCAGCCGGGAGGAGTTGCTTGGATGCGCCCCCCCCTACCCCTATTGGCATCCCGATCATCTGGAAGAGACCGATGCGGCCTT
>JAFIGE010000228.1 GCA_020831585.1 Opitutales bacterium
AGACGATCAAAGAAATTAACCCAAAACGCAGAAATGGGCTAAGGAATGTGGGTCACGATCAACTCTGCCTTCCCTTTTATCGCGGCGGCAAGAACATGCCGATCACCTTCATCATTTGTTAGAATCGGAAGGAGGTCTTCGTAATCGTCCACAATTGCCTCTGCAAATGCGCCGGATACTTCCCGCTGAAAGTAATCCGCCAGGTCCGTGGGCCACCCAAGCCGGTCAACATGCACCCGGTGAACTTCATCGAGGATCTGTCGCGACAACACCGGAGAATACATTCGCGGCTTCTCCGCGAGCCGGAGAAACAGATCCGCCACCCCGTGATTGGCGAGCACGCAGGCATCGAGGCAGACCCTGAAATCCGCCGCAATCATTCCGCGCCGGAGAAATCCGAATCATAGAGCCCGGCTTCGCTCACCTTGCGGGTGAGAGCGGCCATTGATTTCCGCCGCTGCCGGTCCCGTTTCGCGCCGTATTCTTTCAGGTCTCTCAGAGAAATCCGCCGGTGTGTGCCCACGAAATGAAACGGCAGCTCTCCCTGCTCCAGCAATTTTATCAAGTGTGGGCGCGACATGCCCAGATAATCCGCCGCCGCTTGCGTCGTGAACTCCTCGTTCTCCGAGAGCAGCGTCACCGCCTGGCCGCTCGCCATTAGCCGCACCGCCTTCGTCAGCACATGAAACAGCGGCTCGGGGATTTCCACATGAGCCCCCTCGCGTCCCAGCAACACCGGTCGTTCGTTTCCATTGATCACATCCTGCAGCTTCGCCAACAGCGCGCGGTCGCGCGCGCCGAGCGCAGGACCTGAGTTCACATCTTCCTTTATTCTCATAATGGGCAATATCCGAAATAACCGAAACGAAAGCAACGGGAAAATGCGGAAAGTCCAACGCACGCACTCAACGCGGCACCCATGGCCGCCTCCGCCTCATGGTAGGGCACAAAAACTGGCATTGGCGCAATCGAATCATGGCCGCTTCCTCCGGTTTGAACGCACGCGGTAAAGCCGCTCCGTGAAGCCGCCTTCCTTCTCGAAGGTGGCAGCCAATTGCTGCACCTGACGGTCGAGGAGAAAACCCGCCACAGTGGCGAGGGCAAGAATCGCGTTGGCCGCAATTTCCGGGTAGAGGCTGGCGGGGGGTAAGCCGGAAGACGAACCGGCGGCGGTGGAAGCATCCCGGCGATCGGTCCCGCCAGGTTCGGTTGCAGCGGCGCATCGCGCCTTCGCCTGTTGCGCCACCCAGGCGACGACGGCGTCGGCGTCGGTCGGTCGGGAATCCACGAGTTCCTGCCGCAGCGGGTGATACCGGTCCCAGCAGGGAAGTCTGCGGTGGCGCAGGAAATCCTCGTAGTCGAGTTTTAGTTCCTCCAAGCTTGCTCGCGCGATCTGCGTGAGTTTCAGCTCGATCTTGTTTGAAGTGGCCGCCGCTTCCGAGCCCTCGGCGATGTTTTGCACCCCCGAGCGCGCCGCCTGCACCATCTGGTCATGCGTGCGGCTGCGTCGGTCAATAAAGCGGTCGCAGAAACGCACCGTCAGGTCATAGACCAGTTGGGCCACCTGGAAGCTCTTCAACTGCCGGTATCCCCCATGCGCCCGCAAAAGCCGCTCCCGCTCGTCAGGCGAAGTGGATGAAGTGGACCGAGTGGACCCACCCGGCGAATTTTTCCCGCCCCGACGCTTACTGGGTCCACTTGATCCACTCATCGTCATCACAACTCCCCCTTAAACGCCCGGTCCTGCAACGAGGCAAAGAGCAAATCCAGATCCGCCAGGTGCGCCTGCATCCGCGCCTTCTGCGCCTCCACCGATTCCACGATGGCCGCGAAACGGCGCTGGAGGTCGAGGGGTGGAATAGGGATATCTAAGTCACTCGCTTGTTTTGTGTTTATATTGAATTGAACAGCTGTCGCACCCCCTTTCATCTGAATGAGCCGCTTCCCATGTTGGCTTGAAATTAGCGAAAAAAGCCACTTTGGGTGACAAATCGATTGCGAAGGTCGCAATCTCATTACGTGAGAATCAAAAACTACAGGCTCGGGGTGCCCAGCGAAGTAAGACGCTTTTCCGAGCTGATTTGCACTGCCTATTGCACGTGCAATAACGGTATCACCTAGTTTTAAATTGAATCGAGTAAATTCCGTTTCACTTAACTCAACACGACCGCAATCCTCGAAGCGAATTTGACTGTCTCCAACCTCTCCTACCCTGACTACTGGAAACCCGCTCCCACCCGCTGGACGAGTCGTACCAATTCGCGGCTTTTCTGAGAAAAGCTTAGCGCTCTTAACCACCTCCCACCCCTTCGGATTGGTCACCGGATCCCCGAACATATCGAGGAAGGTGGCTTGGAGGAAGGCGTCGAGCTGGGCCAGCGCTGCGCGCCGCGATTGCCTGAGCAGATCAGCCCTGTCGAGAATGCGCGCGATTCTTTGCTGCTCAGGCAGGGAACGCGGAACGCGGAACTCGAAAGCGCGGAAAAAGTCTGCGGGCACACGTTTCTGGCCAGCGGCACCCTTCATCTGCTCTCGACCCTTCCGGAGGATCTGTTCTGAGCGCAGAAGGTGGAAAACCAAATCAGAATCAACCGTGCCGCGATTTCGAAACACATGAAACTCGGTCGATCCGAAGGCGGTTGACGTTGGCAATTCAACCCGTGCGACCTTTCCGTTCTCGAAGCAAGGCGTGATCTTGGCAATGATCACGTCGCCATTTTGCATGGGAGTATATCCCTTTTTCACCTCTCCAAACGGTCTGACCTGCTGATCAACAATTGCCTTCTTCTGCTCACAGACCGAGCTCATGGGAACAAATCCCACCGTCTCATCATCCGTAAACCCGAAAGAGTTTCGACGCGGATTTATGTCCACCACATCCCCAAGCTTCACCGTCACCCATTCCGCGTTCCGCGCTCCGCCTTCCGCGTTTCTTTCTCCGCCTTCCCCGTTCCCCGTTCCGCGTTCCACCTTCATACCTTCCGTCCTTTCGCCGTCCGGATCGAAGCAACCGTAATCGCGAGAAGCTCGTTTGCCTCGGCCAGGAGGCTGTCGACCTTTCCGGCGTCGACGCATCCATGCGCAACGGCCAACTCAATCCAATAAATCGTTTCGTCGCACTCCTCTTCGACAATCCCCATTTTTGCAATGAAGTCCCGGTTGGATTTGGCCCTTTTGGCCGCCCGATAATTGGCACCGACCGACGTTCCGCTGCGAATGACCTGATTGGCAATCGTAACCCCTGCCTTGGAGTTCGGCAGGCTTTCCGCAAAGCGCAATACCCGCAAAGAGAACGCGAAGGTTCTCTCTTTCAAATCCTGCGCCTTCCGCACCCCCATTTCCGCGCTCCCCGTTCCCCGTTCCGCGTTCCCCGTTCCCCGTTCCGCGTTCATTTCAACATCCCCTCCAGTTCCTTCCGGCCCTTAGCAATCTCGTCCTCCAACTTGGCCAACCGCTCAAGAATCGCCTTGGGCGATTCATGTTCGACGGCTTCGTATTCCACCTCCTTGTAGCGGTTGATCGATAGATCGTAATCGTGAGCGCGGATCTCGGAAACCGGAACGCAGAAAGACTTCTCCGTTCGCTTGCGGTTCAATTCGGCGGTCCGCGTTCCCGGTTCCGCCTTGAGCGCCCGCCACCGGCGCAGAACATCGGGCACGTCGGTCGCTTTGTGCATCTCCGGCGGGAAGGAAGCACCGGTTTTCTCGCATTCCGCGATCCGTCTTCCGAGTTCCGCGTTCACCTGCGGCGTGCGCTTGTCGTCCAGCGAAAAGCCGTCCGCCTGCATATCGTAGAACCACACATTATCCGTGCCGCCGGAGTTGGTCTTCGTGAAGAAGATGATGGCCGTCGAGACGCCCGCGTACGGTTTGAAAACCCCCGATGGCATGGAGACGATGCCGTCGAGCTTTTGCTCTTCCACGAGGATTCTCCGCAAGGCCTTGTGCGCGTTGGACGAGCCAAACAGCACACCGTCGGGCACGATCACGGCCGCGCGCCCGCCCGTCTGCAGGAGGCGGAGGAAGAGGGCTATAAAGAGCAGCTCCGTCTTCCGCGTTCTCACGATCTGCTGGAGATCCTTGGCCGTGGACTCGAAGTCCAGGCTTCCCGCAAAGGGAGGATTTGCGAGGATCAGCGTAAACCGCCCGGCGTCGTCCTCGGTCGACTGGGCGAGGGAGTCGCGGTAGCGAATGTCGGGATTTTCCACCCCGTGCAAAAGCATGTTCATGCTGCCGATGCGGAGCATCGTGCTGTCGAAGTCGTAGCCGTGGAAGGTCCCCGAGTTGAACCGGCGGCGGCTCTCCTCGTTCTGGTGGATGGCGCTGTCGTGGTGCCGGCGCAGGTATTCCGAGGCGGCGATGAGAAAACCGGCTGTCCCGCAGGCCGGATCGCAGATCACGTCCTTTGGCACGGGAGCGGTCATGTCCACCATCAACTGGATGATGTGGCGGGGGGTGCGGAACTGGCCGTTCTGCCCGGCACTGGCGATCTTGCCGAGCATGTATTCGTAGAGGTCGCCCTTGGTGTCGGAATCGACCATCTCGATGCCATCGAGCTGGTCCACCACATTGGCCAGCACGCGCGGCGTGGGCATCATAAAGAGGGCGTCCTTCATATGGTGGGAGTAGGTCGAGTTCTCCGTTCCGCGCTCCCCGTTCCGCGTTCCGAGTTGCTTCATGAAGGGGAAGACCTCGTCTCTCACCGTAACAAACATCGCCTCCGGCGCGGTATCCTTGAAGCGCGACCAGCGCAAATGATCCTGGCCCGGACCAAAGATCGGCTCCTCCACCGGCTTGCCGGTGCGCGCGGCCTTGTTTTCCCGCAGCGTTTGCAACTCGTCCAGCCGCTTGATGAAGAGCAGGTAGGTCAGCTGCTCAATGACAGAGAGGGGATTTGAAATGCCGCCGGACCACATTGTGTCCCAGATGCGGTCTACCTTGGATTTAAGTTCACCAGTGATCATGTCTTGTTTCGGAAATAGAGAGGGAGCCTGCGGGTGGGGTTTATCATTCGAAGCACCCCATCACGCTACCGACAGGTCCATTCCCTAGCCGATGCACCCGCCACAGCAAAACCTTTTCGCATTTTCTCGCCCGTTTTTTCACGTCTTTACTTCCCTTCACTCCCCCACCCGCTCCCCCACCCGCCCCCCCA
>JAFIGE010000043.1 GCA_020831585.1 Opitutales bacterium
AGAGGGTGCGCGATGGGGCGCGGTTGCCGTGCGGACAGCCGTCCGATGGGCTGCGCCTTTCGCGCGTGGATGGCAGCCCAATGGTATGCGCCGTTGGCGCGGAACCCAGGGCCAACGGCCCGCCGCCATACCAGCCCAGGGCAACGCCCTGGGTCTGTTGCCGCAAGTAGGGACGAGGGCTGAAAGCCCGATCCATGGCGTTTGGTGAAAGGATGTGACGTGGCATCTGCGCGGAGATGGGCTTCCCGATGGGCATGCGCCCTTGGCTCGCGCATAGGTTGCGCGCTGGGATCCGCCGTTGGCGCGGAACCCAGGGCCAACGGCCCGTTGCCATACCAGCCCAGGGCACCGCCCTGGGATTGTTGGCGTGTACAGGAACGAGGGCTGAAAGCCCGATCCATGGCGTCTGGCGGCCAGGTTCCGGAGAGTGTGGGACGGGCTTCATGGAGCGAAAAGCGAGGGGGGGACGGCCCGCCCGCGTGGCGGGGTGATGCCGGTGGAGGCGCACATGAGGCCGAAAATCTGCTCGATGCGGCGGAGGTCGGGCGGGAGGGGGTGGTTGGCGCAGATCATGGCGCGCGAATCGGGCTCGTCAGGATGAAAGCCGTGCATGCCGGGAATGGCCTTGCGGCCCATAAAACCCGGCGCGATCTGGATGCCGGGATTCATGAGGAAAATGAGATCGCCGTATTGGCCGTCGGGAAAAAAAACGCCCAGCCGCCGGAGTTCCTCTTCCGGCAAAAGGCGGCCCTTGGGATGATGATCGAGGGCAGCGTGGAGGCTTTTGCGCGCGTCCTCCGTGAGGGGCCAGAAGCGCCCCATGGTGGAGTCGTAGAAGGCCACGTAGTCGCGCCCGAAGCGGAGGCCGAGAGCGGCCATGTCTTCCTGGAGATCGTAGCCCTCGTGGATGTCGTGCATACCGTGGTCGGTGAAGACGTGCAAGCGCACGTCTCCGTAGTGGGCACGGGCGCATGTCATGATTTCATGGATACGGACATCATACCAGCGGAGAAGGTCGCCCACTTTGGGCGTTTGTGTGCCCTCGGCGTGCATGAGGGCATCGAGCTTGCCGAGGCTGATGTAGGCGAGGTCGATTTTCCCCGATTCAAGGGCGGTCTTGAGATCGGCCAGCTTGCCCTCGTCGTTCTTTCCGCTGTCGTGAACATACCACGACAATCCGGCCGCGTGCATCAGGTCAAAGATGGTTGTGCCCACCGGGAGCCCCTCGGGCTGGATTTCCCAGATGCGTTTCCACTCCGCGTAGTGAAAGAGCGGGAGGTGGCGGAAGGGCACGTTGTAGAGCTGAAAGTAGCCGGTGATGCGGCAGACCCGTTTGACCAGTTTGGAGAGGTAGTGGCGCACCCGCGCGCGCTCTGTCAAACGCTCGGGGAGGAGCCCGAGCGAACGCGTCCAGGCGAAGGGCGAGGGGCCTTCGCGCAGGTAGTAGTAGGACGACCAGAGTTTGTGTTCGGCCGGGGTGAGGCCGGAAATGATCGAGGGATCACAGGCGGAGGAATAGCCGAGAATGGTTTCGAGCGGCTGCCGGTGCGGTGCCAGATCGGCCAGAAAATCGGGGTGCCGCCGCAGCACTTCCCAGCCAAGCGCATCAATGAAAACGAAGAGACCGAGCGTTTTCATTTGAGGACCCCCCGCTCGCGGCATTCGTCGCGCATGCCGAGGTAAAGGGCGCGGTGGATGGTATAGCGGTGCGCGAGGTTGAAAGGGATGGTGCCGAAGCGGCCCCGGCGAACGGTGTAGAGGAGGTCGCGCACGATCTCGCGGGCACATTGCAGCGTCTGCCGGAGGGCGCGCGGGCGGGCCCCGAAAATATCCACAAAGGCGCGCCCGTGGCGGTAGCGTTTGCGGTGGAGGCCGGGAATGGTGAAGTTGTGCGAATGCTCGACGCGCGATTCTGTGATGAGCTTGAAGCGGGCCCTGTCGCGGCGGCAGGCGCGCGCCCAGGCCAGGTCTTCCGAATAGCCCTTGTCCTTGAAGCGGTGCTTTTCCCAGAGAGTGCGCGGGAAAGCGCAGGCCACGGCTGAGAAGAAGTCCTCGTTATCATCTTTGATGTTCTTTGGATCGTAGGCGCGGGCGTAATCGTAAGCGACGATGAAGTCGGCATCGGCGCGGGCCACCTGGACGCTCATGGTGGCTTCGGCCTCGCCGGCTTCAACAGGTTCGACAAGGCGCGCCAGCCAATGATCGTCGAGGGGAATGGCGTCGGCGTTGAGGAAAACCGTCAGGGGCTCCGCCGTCATCCCGACCATGCGGTTGAGAACGGGGCCGGGCTCGTAGTCGGCGGGAGCGATTTGAATGAGAACGTCGGGCGGGAAAGCCTGGATTTGTTCGAGGGTGCCGTCGGTGGAGCCGGAATCGATGGCGTAGAGTTTCCAATCCTGCCGTGTTTGCGTGCGCAGGGCGGCGAGGGCGCGACGGGCGTGGGGCATTTCGTCCTTCGCGCGCATGATGATGGCGATGGTGGGCGGGGGTCGGTCGGTCGGGGCAGTCATGGAGCGCGGGGGTAGAGTTCGAGAAGGCGGCGGGCGACAGCTGGCCAATCGTAGCGTTCTTCGGCAAGGGCAGACCCATTCGCGGCCAGATGCCGGGCGAGACCGGGCTCGTCCGTTAACCGACGGAGGGCGGAGGCGAGGGCCGGGGCATTGCCCGAGGGGAAGTGGAGAATATTTTCCCCGTCCCGCGTGAATCCGGGAATGCCGCCCACCCGGCTGGCGATGACGGGGAGACCGGCGGCCCAGGCTTCGAGAATAACAATGCCGAAGGGCTCGTGCACGCTGGGGAGGACAAAGCAACGGGCCGCGCGGAAAGCCCCCGGCAGAGCGGGATCGCCCGGAGGCAAGCCCGGGATCCAGGTGAAACGGTCGGCGAGCCCGGCGGCGGCGACAGCGGCACGCAGTTTTTCGCCGTAGGCCGTCACAACTTCGGCCCCGATGAGCACAAGGTGGTGGTCCGGGAGGGCTTCTTTGATGCGGGCAAAGGCCTCGACGAGAAGGACCTGGTTTTTCTGCGAATCGACCCGGGAGACGCAGAGGACGAGGTGCTTGCCGCGCAGTTCGGGAAAGCGCGCAAAAAAGTCCTCCGCCTTGGCTTCGCGGAAGCGCGGCAGGTCGACGCCATTCGGCTGGTAGTGGACACTTTGGGAAGGGCGCTCCCGGCGCATGGCGGTGTACTCGTCCTCACCCACGCAGAAGATGGCCCCGGCGTCGTCGAGGGTGCGTCGCGCGCCGAGGAGGAGACCGACCGCGCGGCCCCATTCCGGCTTGCCCCGCGTGGGCGCGAGCATGCTCTCCGTTTGGGCCTGGGGCAGGGTGTGGTGGCCACCGTGAATGGAAACGGCATAGGGAATGCGGTGGCGGCGGGCGGCATGGCGCACACTCCCCCCGAGGCGATGCTGCACGTGGGCGTGAAACAGGTCGGCCCGCTTGTCCGCCCGGAGGGCTTTGAGGAGCGGCCAGGAAAAAGGGTTGCCGCCCTTGAGTTCGAGTGCGTGCCGCTGCTCCGCGCTCAGGCCCCACCACGGCAGGACGTAGGGGAAGCGATGCACTTCCACGCCGCGCACCGTCTCGACCCCGGCGCGGGCAAACATAGCCGTGGCGTAGATGGGGCTCTCGATGCCGAGGCGGTTGAACTCGCGGGCGAGGTGAAAAACAACGCTTTCCGTGCCCCCCCATTTCTCCGGCACGAAGCGCCGCATCACATGCACGATACGCCGGAAGGGCGGTTGCTCGGCGGGGGCCTTCATGGGCGTGGGTGGAGGCTTTGGAGGGTGGAGGCAAGCTTTGTGCGGGCGGTCTCCAGGCGGGCAAGGAGATCGGCGCGCACCTGGCGGCTGGTCTCCCCGAAGGCCGCGCGGTTTTCGAGGAGGCGGCGGGTTTCGCGCACGAGGGCGGCGAAGTCACAGGACTCAACCGAGCCGACAGCTTTGAGACCAAATGGCGCGAGGAAGTTGTCCACCTTGGATCCCCGGCTGATTCCGATCAGGGGAACATGGTGGATCGATCCGAGGATAAGAAGGTGCAAGCGGCTGCTGATGAGCACATCCATGCGTGCCGCAAGGGCCGTCATATCGGCGGTTTCCGTGATGCCGCGGAGCGGGTAAAAGGCCTCCGGGCGTCGGATCTCGGGAAGCAGGCTTTCGAGGAGGGCGAGGTCGGTAAGGGGGTTCATGGGCAACCCGACAATCTCCACAGCGGGATCTTCGAGCAGGGTGTTGAGCGCGCCGATGAGTTCGCTTCGCCGAGTGATCTCCCTTTGCGCACTGATGCAGAGGCCGATGCGCTTGCGCCCCGGCGCTTCGAGGCGCTCGCGGTCGCCGGGTGACAAAGCCGCCGGGGGCCAGGCGGTGGTCTCTTCAATCAGGGCCGAATCCGCTCCGACGATGACGCGCTCCGTCGGCACGCCACAGGCCGCTACTTCGCGCGCACTCTCGGGATCGCGGGTGACGAGGAGGGCGCAGTCCAGGAGTTCGCGGCGGAGCCCCTCGCGGGCCTTTGCTTCCAAAGCGGCTTCCTGTTTCTTTTGCCAGCCGACGAGCCCCCCGCTAAGGCGGTCAACCGCGCGCGTGACGGCTAGGCGTCGCCCTTGCAGGCGATATTTGGCGGGGTTGAGTTCGTTGTTCATGCCCACGTTCCAGACAATGCGGGCGCACCCTGCCGAGCGGGCGGCGGCAAGGATTTCGCAGGCGCGGTCGGGATAATCCGAGAGCCCGGTCGCCCCCGACCACAGGTAAATATCGTGCGCCGCCAGGACGGCCCGCATCTCCGCCGCCCCGTAGGGCACCACATCAAAACCAAAGAGCGGGCAAACATCCACGCCGAGGCGCTCCGCCGTGGCCGGGTCGTCCGTGCTCACGGTGATCCGGGCTTTCGGGGCGGCGGCCCGCACAATGCGCAGAACACAGGCCAGAATCGCCTCATCGCCGATATTGTTTCGCCCAAAAGGAACGCCACCGAGGAGAATGTTCATAAGCTGAAAGAGGAAAGCCGTCGAGAGCGAGAGTGTTTGCCGAAACTAGGGAGAATCCCCTTAATGGCAAGCGTTTCCCTGTGGCGGTTTTTTGCAGATTGCCGAAAGCGTCCTGTCTCCCACCGCGGGCGGTGGGCTCCTTAAACGGTGAAGCGACTTTGACACCGTTTTGCCTTTGGCTGGTCTCGTTAATGGGCCATCGGCCCTGCCCCATACCAGGCCAGGGTAACGCCCTGGATGGGCTCGACCCCCAAAGAATGAGGGCTGAAAGCCCGACCCAAACGCTTCGCCTACGGGCATATATCGGGCTTTCAGCCCTCCGGACGGGGGATGCCTGAATGTCCCAGGGCGCTGCCCTGGGCTGATCTGGAGCCGCACCTTTGGTGCTCAACCCTTTCCCCTTCTTCCTGCGGAATTCCCCCAGTGATGTCAGTCTGCCTTCACTGGGGTAAGGAGTCCCTGATCTGGTATAGTGCGCGCCTTCGGCGCTCAAACGATTCATCCGTTCCACCTGACTTTCGCCGACGGTGTCCCTGCGGTTTCACCGGGATAAGGAGTTCTGATCCCCCGTGGCAGGATGACCATTTTGGCCCCCTGCTGCGTGCCGTCCGAAAGGCGTGGGTCGCGGAACGGGGCGAGCGGGCCGCGAGATGACGCAACGGCACCCTAAAGCTCGGGCAGCGTATGGATGCGCATGGCGGCGGCGAGGATCGGCTTGGCCCAATCGGGCGCGCCGGAGAGATCGGCCGGGGCAATGATCTTCCCGCTTTTCATTTCGAGGAGCAGAACGGGGCGCGGACCCTGGCCTTCCGTTGGGGGGGCTTCAAAGGAGTTGTCGTAGAGGCGCAGGTGGTGAATGAGCGGCAGAAGGCGGATGAGGTTTTTGCGGCTGCCATCCCACCGTTCGCGGATTTTCTCTTCGGGGATGGCGTGCCCGCCCCTTGCGACGCGTGCCCGCACCCGAGCGATATGCCGTTCCGGGCTATCGAGGCCGCAAAACCACACGTTCAAGAGATGTCCGCCCCGCACCGCTTCGCGTAGGAGCTGCGGGATGGTGTTCCCCCCGAGAGTGGTCTCAAAGCGGTAGTCCTTACCGTCGGCCATCGCCTGCTCCAGGAGCGCCTTGCCGATTTGCCAGGCATGCGCATTGGCGAGGGATGCGGAGATGTCCGGATGGATCGAGCGGATGCGTGCGGCAATGGTGTCGGGGTTGAAAACGACCGAACCTTCGGCGTTAAAGATGCCTTCTCCAATGCTGGACTTTCCGGCCCCGTTCACGCCGGCGAGAACGTAGAGGACAGGGTTCCTTCTTTTCGCAGCGGTCATTTCACCTCTCTCGCTTTGCGCATGGCGGCGGCGACGGCGGCCTTCCCCAGCTCCTCGGGAGTGGCGTTGAAAGCGCGGATGGCCGCCTCTTTCTGCTCCGGCGCCTGCATTTTTTCAAGCATCCCGCGATACTCCTCGTGCAAATCGGCCAGCCAGTCGTCGCCATGACCGGTCAGTTGCTCGAACCGCTCGATCGAGAGCAGCACCGCCTTGGGTTTATCGTGTCGGGTGATGGCCACCGCTCCCTGGGTTGCCAATTGATCAAGCACATCGGCTGTGGTGTTCTTCAGCGCCGTGGCCGTGACGGGCGGAAGCTCTTCGACCTTGAGAATGGGGAAATCGCGATTTTTGTATGTTTTAGCCATAATCGCAAATTTGTTCGATTTGGTGGTTTTGTCAAGAGGTATGATTCGACGGTTGCGATGGATCGTTGGGCACGGTCGAGCGACGGTTCGGGTTGACTCTAAGAAAAAATTGAGGAATTTTTTCTTCGTGGATAAGGTTATTAACCCATCGTTATTGAAGCCTCATCAAGGGAGTCTAATGTCTTTCCCGTCTGATTGCTCTCTTTCAGCCTGCCTTCGCGGCGTATTTTGCGCGGTTGGGCTTTTTCTCTTTACGGCAACCCTTCCTGGTCAGGTCACGGTGGACCCCGTCCCGCTCCTGTCGGAATCCTTCACGGGCACGACCGCCGCCGACTGGACCTTCGTTACGGGCCAGGGCACAGGGTCTGTTTTGACGGCCGCGCAAGGAATTGATGCCGACGGGAGCGGTTGGCTGCGCCTGACGGGGGACATCCAAAACCAATCCTCTTTCGTCTATCACAATCAGGCCCTGCCGACCCAGCATGGGCTTATCATCCGTTTCGACTTTGTTATCTGGGGGGCGGCGAACTCGCTTGGTGACGGCTTCACGCTGGCCCTCTTTGATGCCTCGGTGACACCGGAAGCGGGCGGATACGGGGGCTCCCTGGGCTATGCGCAGCGGTTCGGACAGGGAGGTCTGGCGGGCGGGATTGTGGGGTTTGGTTTTGATGTGCATGGCAACTTCTCGGCTGAATCGGAAGGGCGGGTCGGTGGTCCCGGGCGCACGCAGAATGCCATTGCAATCCGCGGGTCTATGGGGGAAACCCGTGCCCAGGGTTATGATTACATTACGGGCACAGGCAGCTTGGACGCCTTTTCCAAAGCGGCGGCAACCGAGCGCGGGCAGGCGACGATCCACACGGTCCGGCTGACGCTTTCGCCTTCGCAGGAGATCACGGTGGAATGGCAGCGGGCGGGCGACCTGGATTGGATCGTCCTGATCGATCAGTTTCAGTGCGACCTTGTGTGCCCGGAGAGTGTGCGCCTTGGATTTACCGCTGGCACGGGGCAGGTGAGTGCGCATCAGGAGATTCGGAATCTGGAGGTGGCGGCCATTCCCGAACCCCGCAAGGCGGCATTTGCGATGGCGGTCTTGGCGGCGCTATGGGTGTGCCGAAGGAAAATGAAAAGTGGGTCTGTTTCCGAAACTTGTTGACCGATAGGGATTGCCCTTAGCGGTCCATCCTGATTAGACCTCAGCCAATGATAAGTTATTCTGAAGAGAATGGGGCCTTGGAAGTGGTTGTGAATGTGGCCAGTTTTGACGCCTCCAATGCAGCTTCCATCAAGGAGCGCTTCCGCGAGCTGAGCGAAATCAAGCCAGCCAAGCCGGTGCGTGTGGACCTGTCGGCGGTCGATTTTATCGATAGCAGTGGCATTGGGGCGCTTCTTAGCCTGTTTAAGGCGACGAATCAAAATCTCACCCTTGTGAAACCCAAGCCGGCGGTCGTGAGCGTGCTTGAACTGCTCCGTCTGCACCGCGTTTTCCCGATCGAGGCCGAGTAACGAGGGTCTAAACGCCATGTCCGCGAACTCGTCCGGATCGTCGGTGAGACCTGAGCCGGAGGTAGCTTTTCTTCTGGGGCTCCCGTTTCACCGCATGACCATGGGGGAGACGGTGGCGGAGTGTGTGGCTGTCGTGGAGGCGGGCGAACCGCGCTATTTTGTTACGGCGAATGCCGATTTTGTCGCCCAAGCCTACGAGAACGAGCGCCTCCGGGAAATCCTCATCCATGCTCACCGCGCGGTCGGCGATGGCATGCCCCTGGTGTGGCTCTCGCGCCTGTTTCCGCCGCGCCTTCCCGAGCGGGTGGCGGGCTCGGATCTGGTCTTTGAACTTTTCCGCGAAGGCAATGAACGGGGCTGGCGCTTTTTCTTCCTCGGGAGCGATGAGGCGACCCTCACAACTGTCGGGGACATTCTCGCAAAACGCTATCCGGGCATGACCGTGGCGGGCAGCTTTTCTCCCCCGTTTGCCGCCGTCGACGATTGGCCCAACGAAGAGATCGCCCAGCGGATCCGCGCGGCCCGTCCGCATGTCCTCCTCGTCGCGGTGGGTTGTCCGAAGCAGGAGTATTGGATCGCCCGCTACGCCCGTGATTTGCGGGTGCCGCTCGCCATCGGCATCGGGGCTTCGCTTGATTTCATCTCCGGGCGGCAGGTGCGCGCCCCGCGCTGGATGCAGAAGACGGGCCTGGAATGGATCTGGCGCATGGGCACGGACCCAAGTCGCCTTGTCGCGCGCTACTGGAAGGATTTTCGCTACCTTTTCCGCCTCGGTTTTTTGCAGTGGCGTTTGACCCGTCGCGGGCAGGCGCGGGTGCTCGATCTGGGGGTGGGCGCGGCGAATTTCACCTCGCCGGTATCCGGTGTTGAGCCGCTCTGTTGGGTCGGCACGGTGGAGGCGGCCAACCTTGATCTGCATGCGCTCCCGGCCGAGGGGGCAGGCCCGGTGCTCCTCGATCTCTCCGATGTGACCTTTATGGACAGCGCGGGTATCGGGCGGCTCCTCCAGGTCGTGCGGCAGTGCCGCGAGGCAAAGCAACCTTTGGCCCTCCTGCGGCCCTCTCCGCAAGTGCGCAAAATCATTGCCGCTCTGCGCCTCGAAAGCCAGTTGCCGATGATTGAAAAGGCGGAGGATTTCCCTCCGCGCGCACCCGCCGAAGATGGCTTAAACGCCCCATGAAACCCTCTCCGCCAAAAGTTCTTCTCTCGGCCGGAATGATCCAGGGCGGGCTCTCCGGGGTGGGGCGCTACGTTGTCGAAATCGCCCGCCGCCTCGGACCGGAGCCGACCCTTTCGCTCCATGTGGCGGGGCTCGATGCGGATCGCACGCTTTTTCCGACCGTGCCCGATGAGCGCTGGATTTCCCTTCCGCCGCGCTTTGGCAAGGGAGCGGCCAATCTTCTCTGGCATTTCGGCCCGCTGCGCGGGATTCTCCGCCGGGGCGGCTTCGATCTTTATCATTCGCCCAGTTATCGCCGTATCATGCCCGCTTGTCCGGTCCCGCAGATCGCGACCATTCATGATTGCGCGCCCTTTCATCTGCGCGACAAATACGGGGCCGCGCGGGGCTTTTTCGGGCGTATTCTTGTGCCCGTACTGGCCCGCCGCTGTCGCCATGTTCTCACCGTGAGTCATTTTACGGCGGGCGACATTGAGCGGTTTTTCAAGATTCCGGCAAGCCGCCTGACCGTCATTCACAACGGCCTCGACCATAGCCGCTACCGCCCCTTGTCGGAGGAGGACCTGGGCGCCTTTCGCGAGCGCGTGGGGGTATCCGCGCCCTACCTCCTTTACCTCTCCCGTCTCGAACACCCGGGCAAAAACCACGTGCGCCTGATTGAGGCTTACGACCGCGCGCGCGCGGCCGGCACCCTCGACTCTCCGCTGGTCCTCGGCGGCGCACCCTGGCACGGAGCGGAGGCGATTTACAAGCGGTCGGCGGCCTCGCCCTACAGCGCCGACATTGCCCTGCCCGGATTTATCGACGAGGCCGACTTGCCCTATTGGTATGGAGCAGCCCGCGCTCTCGTCTTCCCCAGCCTCATTGAGGGCTTCGGTCTGCCCGTGGCCGAAGCCATGGCCTGCGGCACACCTGTTCTCAGTTCCGATCGCGGAAGCTTGCCCGAGGTCGGGGGTGACGCTGCGCTCTATTTCGACCCTACCTCGGTCGAGGAAATGGCCGCCGCCCTCCTCACCTTCGCCGGGCGCACACCTGCGGAAGCGCAAGCTTTTCGCGAAAAGGGCTTCACCCAGGCAGGCCGTTTCCACTGGGACCTCGCTGCTCAGGCTACCGGTGCGGCCTACCTGCGCAGCGTTTCGCCTTCAACGGTATGAACGGTTCGGCGGAAAACGGGCGTGCACGCGCCCACTTTGTCGTCGGGCACCGCAATCCGGACACGGACGCGATTGTCTCGGCCCACGTCCTCGCGTGGATGCACCGTCAGCAAGCACCCGCCTCCCGCGCGCTCCCCGTTCGCCTCGGGGAAGCCAACCGGCAGACGGCCTGGCTCTTTGAAACCGCCGGCATCCCCCTCCCGGCCTTGCGGGGATCTTGCCTCGCACAAGCCGCCGAAATTGCGCGCTCCGCCCCCGTGGTCGATCCCGACACCCCCTTGCGCGAAGCCCTCGAAGCGATCCAGCGCACCGGCGCACCCTGCGCTGTCGTCTGCGATGAAAACGGCGCGCCCCTGGGCATCGTCAGCGACCGGCACCCGCGCACCAACTACCTCCTGCAATGCAATGTGGAGGATTTTTTTGGAACGCTTCTGGAGTTTGGCCACATCATCCGGGGGCTCCCACTGGAGGCCCTCAATGGCGGCCCGCCCCCTGCTCCGCAGCACCTCGAGGTGGTCATCCACAAACACACCTTCGCGGGCCGGTGGGATCCTGCTTCGGCGCTTGTCCTGGGTGACCGAGATCTCCTGCTCGAAGTTCTCCACCGCAACCCGCCCGCAGCCGTCATCCTGGCCGGGGTGGAGCGGGCGCGCGCGCGCGAAATGGCCGCGCAGCTCCCTTGCCCGGCCTTTCTCTTCAGCGGCTCCGTGATCAACCTGTGCGCCCGCCTGCCGGGTTGCCTGCCTTGTTCGGCGGCTCTCGAAAACGACTTTGTGACCGTGGCAGCGGAGACCGATCTCGCCGTCCTTGAACGAAAAGTCCGCGCCCAGCCGCTTGGGATCCTTGTCACCAACGCGTCCGGTCGTCTCGTCGGGGCTATCTCCGCCGATACCCTTTTGCATGCGCCGCAACCCCTCCTCAGCCTCGTCGACCATAGCGAACGACGCCAGAGCATCGGTGGCCTCGAGCGGGCCGAAATCCTTGAGATCGTCGATCATCACCGCCTTGGCGATATTGAAACCGATGCCCCTATCGCCATCGATGTGCGCCCCGTGGGTTCCACCGCGACAATTCTCCGCGCCCGCGCCGCCGCCGCCGGGCTTGCCCTGCCGCCGGAGATCGCCCAAATTCTCCTCGGCGCGCTCATCAGCGATACGCTCCTCCTCACCTCTCCCACCACCACCACCCGGGATACCGCCGCCGCCGCCGAACTGGCAGCCCTCGCCGACCTCGACCTGCGCACCTTCGGGCTCGCTGTTCTTCGCCAGAACGATGAACTCAAGACGACTTCCCCGGACAACCTCGTTGCCCGCGACTGCAAGGAGTTTGCCCACGGCGACATTACCTTTCTCCTCGCCCAGATCGAGACAACCGATCTCTCCGTGCTCGACCGCAACCAGGCGGTCGATCTGCGCCGGAGCCTCCTTGCGCGCGTGCGCACCCACCACGCGACTTTTGGGATTTTGCTGGTGACCGATGTCCTCGCGGGAAGGAGCGAACTGATCCCCGCCGCCGATGATACCTGCTGGGAAGACGTCCTGCGCCCCGAGAGAGGAAACGGCCATGGCCGGGATGAAACGCCTTGGGTCATCGAGGGCATGGTTTCGCGCAAAAAACAACTGCTGCCCCTTCTCCTTGGTGCCTTGCGGGCTCGCGAGTCTGCTTGAGTTTGCCCCCTTTTTCCATGTCCACCTCATCACCCACGCCCCTGAAAGTCTGCTGGCTCCACGAAAAACGCGGCGCCCAGGGTGGGGCGGAGGCCAACGTTCTCGAAACCGCCCTCGCCCTGCGTGCCCGCGGTTTTGAAAACACCCTGGCCCACCGCGAAACCACGGGGGTGGATGAAGCGCGCTGGGATGAGGCCTTTGCCGGGAGTGTCCACATTCCGCCGGGGACCCCCGCCGCGCCCCTCCTCGCCCACACCGGGGCCGATCTCTTGTGGATTCACAACTGGAACCACAGCGAGGATTTCGAGAATCTGCGCGCACTCGGGCGGCCGCGCGCGCGCATGATCCACGATCACGCCATGTATTGTATGCGGCACTACAAATACCATCCGCTGACCCGCCGCAATTGCACCCGCCCCGCCTCCCTTGCCTGCATTTTTCCGTGCCTTGCGCCCGTGCAGCGGGGAAGCGGCCGCTGGCCCCTGCGCCTCGCCAGCTTTTCCGCCAAGCTTCGCGAAATCGCGCACAACCGCAGCCTCGACCGCCTCGTTGTCAACTCCACCTTCATGGAGGGTGAGCTGCGCAAAAACGGCTTTTCTCCGGAGAAAATCGACGTCCTTCCGCCCCTCCCGCCCGAGCGCGCGCTCCCCGCCGGCCTCGCCGCAACCCCCGCTGAGCCGGGGCATCTCCTCTTTGCCGGTCAGGTCATCCGGGGAAAGGGCCTCGATCATCTCCTCCAAGCCCTCCACGGTCTTTCCGGTGACTGGAGCCTGACTGTGGCCGGGCGCGGTTCCGCTCTCGACAAATGCCGCGCCCTTGCCAGCCGCCTCGGGCTCGACGAGCGCATTGAGTGGCTCGGGCACCTCAGTCCGGAAGAACTGGCCCGCCAATACCGCCGCGCCGCTCTCGTCGCCGTGCCCTCTGTCTGGCAGGAACCCTTTGGTATGATCGGCATCGAGGCCATGCGGCACGGGCGACCCGTCGTTGCCTATGCCTCCGGGGGTATTCCGGAGTGGATGCGCGACGGCGAACACGGCCGCCTTGTCCCCACGGGCGATATCCCCGCCCTCCGCGCGGCCCTCGTCGAACTCCTCGCCGACCCGGCCCGCCTCGCGGTCTGCGGTGAGCGCGCGCGTGAATGGGTGCGTGCCCACTTTTCCTTTGAGGGCTACATAGACCGCCTCGCCGACCGCCTGCGCGCTTATTCCTTGTCATTCAGGAAGGAGCGTGGGTAGTTTCCCTGTCCATGAACGACCGGCCCCTGGAGCATTTTGGTCTAAAGGCGCGCCCCTTCGAAATCGTTACTGATCCGCGTTTTTTCTACGCCAGCCGCGCACACGAGGAGGCGCTCGCGCGTCTGCTGTATTTGGTCGATCAGGAATCCATGTATTTTGGCATGCTCACCGGGGAGATCGGGGCCGGTAAATCGATCACCCGCCGCGTCTTTGGCGAACGCATCAACCGGCGGCGGCACTATGTTGTCGAATTTGAAAACTCCGCCTTTTCTTTCGGCGAGCTCATCCGGAGGCTCCTCGCCAAGGCCGGTTATGAACCCGCCGTGATCCCCCCGGCAGATGAGATGGCCGCCCTTTTTCAGGCCGTTGCTGATCTCGCCTCGGCCCTCGGGCGTGAACAGGGGCGGCAACTTGTTCTCCTCTTCGATGAGGCCCAGGATCTCGGCCGGACCGAGCTGGAACACCTCAAGCGCCTCTCCAATCTGAACGGCGAAATCGAGGGTCGCCTCACTTGCGTGCTCATCGGGCAACCGGAGTTGCGCGCCCAGGTGGCGGCCCTGCCGGCCCTTGACCAGCGCGTGAGCCTGCGCTTTCATCTGGGCCAGCTCGGGGAAGACGAGGTCGCCCCTTACCTCGGCAACCGCCTGCGCGTGGCCGGTCATGTCGATGGCAAGCTTTTCGACGAAGCCGCCGTGGCCGCCCTCTATGCCGCCAGCGGAGGGGTCCCGCGCGAAATCAACCGCCTTGCCAAACTCGCCCTCGATGCGGCCGCCTCCAGCGCCAAGGCACCGATCGGGAAAGACGAAGTGGCCCGGGTCATCAACGATTTGCGCGAACACCAATCCCTCCCGTCCCTCCAACCCTTTGCCCGATGAGCGAACAACCTCCTTTGCGTGTGAGCGACTGGAAGCGCGGCGAGTCTTCTTCGTCGGGGAAAGATCCCGGACCCCCGCCGCCGCCCCGCCCGACTTCTGGCCAACCTCCGCCCGCAGGCTCACCGCCCCCCCCCCCGCCATCCGGCAAGCCCCCGCCCGCTGATCCGGCGACCAAGCCGCCCCCCGCCTCCGGTTTTCCGCTCCCCAGGACGGTCTTTTTCGGCTTTGACCTTCTCCGTCTGCCCATGGGCCTTCTCCGGCGTTGGTGGCTCCCGGTTCCACTCGCGATCCTCGGCCTGCTCCTGGGCATCCTTGCCGGGCGGGCTCTCTTTGAGGTTCAGGCCACCACCTCCGCCCGCCTCATGGCCCGTGACCCCGAGGCCTTTGCCGCCAGCCGCACGGCTTACACGCCCTCGCGCATTCAGGGAGCCACGCTCCTTCAGGCTCTCGCTGGGCCCCAGGTGGCGGATGCCGTGGCCGCGCGCCTCGGGTGGGAGCTTTCCGCACGGGAAATCGCCGATATGGTCAGCGTGCAGGAAGTGCGGCGGACCGACTTCGTCGAAATCATTGTCCATGGCCCCCTCACCGCCGGGCAAGCCGCCACCCTCGCGCAAGTCTGGGCGGAGGAAGCGATCGCCTTCACCAGTTCCCTGCAGGCGCGGGAGAGTGCCGACCTGCGCCTGCACCTGGAGGAGCAGCGCGAAGCCAAAGACCGCGAACTGGCCGCCACCAATGCCCGCATCGCCGCTCTCCGCGAAGACACCGGGGTGATTGATGCACAACGCGAAATCGAGGCCTACCTGCGTTCTCTTTCCGGGCACAACGAGGAGTTTGAGTCCAACCGCGTCGACCTCGATGCGCTCGATTTTCAACTGGCCGCGCTCCGCCGGGAAATCCGCAAGCACAGCCCCGGCTTTGAGGAACTAAAGGCAGAGGAAGCGCGGCTGGAGGAACTGGCCGAGTACTACACCGAGCAAAATCCGCTCTTCCGCGACGCGCAGGACCGCGTGGAGGCTCTGCGGCGACGGGTTTTGCGGGGCCTCGAGGCCGAGGAGATCGAATTTTCCGAGTTTACCGGGACCTATGTGGGCAACGCCCTCTACCTGCAAATCCTGGAATTGGAATCGCGCCGGAAAGCCCTCCTCCTGCGCCAGGAGAAGCTTGAAGCCCTCCGCGCCTCCGCACGCGAGCGTCTTCGCGGCCTGCCCGATGTCGCCCTTGAGGCCGGTCGCCTCATGGAGAGCGCCCAATCCCTCCGCGCGTCCCGCGATGCCCTCGCCAACCGCCTGCAGGAGGTCGCCAGTTTTGAGGAGCGCGCCCCCGGTTATTATCGCATTTTCCGCGTTCCCTCGGCACGCGATGTCTATGTCGGCTCAAACACGAAAAAGCTTCTCTTCCTCGGCGTCTTCGGAGGGGCGGTTTTTTTCGGCCTCGGTTTGCTCGGGGCCGGGGTCTTGGAATTCTTCGATGGCACCCTCCGCACGCCCGCGGAAGCAGCGGAAATCTTCGCCACCTCCGCGATTGGGCGCGTTTCCCCTCAACCGGCCTCCACTCCCGCCGCTGAAGCCCTCACCGCGCAAGATCTCTGGGCGCGCGTTCTCGGCCCCCTTGAGTCCGGACGCACCCGTGTCTTCTGGTGCCCCCAGATCCACCCGGCAGAGGACCGCTTCTGGGAACGCATGGCCGCCGCCGCGACGGCTCTGGGGATACGCCCGCTTGTCTTCCACACGCCCGAATCCGCCGTCGCCTCGTTGGAGGTCTATGCGCCTCTTGAGGATGGGCCACCGGAGGACGCCTCCGTCGACACCACTCCCCGCCGCCGCCTCTGCACACCCGCTGATCTGAGTTTCCCGCTTCCGCGCGAAGGGGCTTTGCGGGCGGACTTTCCCGAGATCTGGGTGGTTCTCCATGGCCCGGTCCGTGAGCCCATGGGCAAACTGCTCCGCCAAGCCCCCGACCTCTTTATTCTCTGCGCCCTCGACCACACGGAAAAGAGCTTTTGGCACCTGCAGGCTTCTCTGCTCCGCGAGCCCGGCAACCTCCGCGGCCTCGTCGGGCTCGGTTGAAGCGGCAAGCAGGGTAGGAGGGTAGTGGGTCCGCTTGCGGACGCCGTCTCGATTTGTCCATGTCTGGCCGCACCCGGCTCAGAAATCCGGACACGTGTGCAGTGCCGGAAATCAGCACGCTCCTTCAGCCGACGACGCTATCGCGAACTCAGCCTCAGGACTCTTGATCCATTGTCTCTCGAAAATGGCGGGCCTTAGCGGAAAACGCTGATGGCGATAAAGTTGTGATCGCAAAAGATCGCGCGCGTGTCTACACAGTGTGAAAATGAGGCTGACACCGTTTGTCCTTTGGGAGATCCCGGTTGCGGGCCAACGGCCCCAGACTATACCAGCCCAGGGCAACGCCCTGGGTGGGCTCAACCCCGCCGGAATGAGGGCTGAAAGCCCGACCCAAACGCCTCGCCTACGGGCATATATCGGGCTTTCAGCCCTCCGGATGGGGGATGCCTGAATGTCCCAGGGCGCTGCCCTGGGCTGATATGCAGCCGCACCTTTGGTGCTCCACTCTTTCCCCTCCTTCCCGCCGCAATCCGCCAGTGATGTCAGTCTGCCTTCACCGGGGGTAAGGAGTTCTGAGCCTCTTTTTCAGTGCCGTTTCACAGCTGACACGATTGCCTCGGAATCCGCCCCGCCCGCCTCAACAACCGCTTTGGCTTTCCTTCCCCTCCGATAGCCCAGCCAACCATTCGCCGCACAGAAGCTCTCCACCCACGCAAACGAACCGACCACCCAGCTCTCGCTGAAAGCGCGGATCTTCGAGAGAAGCCGCGATCCCTCGGTCACACCGACTCCCTGCCTATCCTTACCCTCCGCCTCCCCGGAAGGTCTCTGGTCGGCTAGCCGGCGAGGACGCTCTCCCGGGCCCATGCGGCTGCACAAACGCGCCCGGTAGCGCTCATGCCATTGGGTCGTCCAGGACGGCTTGCCCTCGACCCGCGCGATCCCCCGTCGTGCGGCCGACTCACCCGCGCAGGCCTCCCCAAAACCACTGAAAGTATAGTCGGCGGCCTCCTCGACCAATCCTGCCCGCACCGGGTTCAAGTCGATATACGCCGCCACCATTCTTTGCGCCTCTGTATCCGCCTCCACCACAACGCTGCGGAACCGCTCCGCCCAGAAAGTCCCCACCGTGCCGTGTTTCCGGTTATACCACAGGGTAAAGCGCGTCTTCACCTCCCGCATGAAGACCGAGACCTCGCTCATCCGCGCCTTCAGGCGTCGCCGGATCCCCTCCGCGGAGTTTCTGTTCTTCGCCAGAATCACCTCCAGCTCCTCGGCCTTCAAGCCTACCGAAGCGCAGCGCGTTGCACCATAGAGCGCCCGAAAGCGCCGGACCAGACTGGCGTCATCCAGATTCTCTGTTTCCTTCGGATCGAGCCGCACGAAGATGTGAAAGTGATTGGCCAAAAAGCAATACGTCAGCACCTCCATTCCCGCAAACGCCGCCTGCGAGCGCATTATCTGGCGCATGGCCTCCATCGCCTCCTCATCCATCAGCATCCTCTTCTGCACCACCCTCGAAATCAGGTGATGGCACGCCAAACGCGGATACCTCAATCTCCGACAGTATTTCCTGCTCATTTCGCAATCCAGCCCACAATTAAAAGCCAAAGTCAAGATAAATGTTCTGAACATTTAATTTTTTGGACTGACCAAATCGAGCTGGAAGCGGGATGAGTGCGCTATTGCCTGCCCGCGATGAGATCGAGGAAGCGGTTCAACTTGGCAAAATTGAGCGCACGGAACTCGGCGAGATCCTCGGGCCGCAGAAGCCGCGCGAATCGAAGCAAGGCAAGGAAGATGACCCCGTAGAGCCCGGCCGCCGCGAGGAGCGCCCAGACGGTTTCATGCGGAAAGAGCCAGTAGACCCCGCCCGCGGTGACCCCGGAGGCAAGCAGGAAGCGCACGAGGAAGGCTACCGGGAAATGAAACCCGCCAAGGATGGAACGGATCAGACGGAGCCGCAGGGGAAAGGTGAGGAGGAAGGTGAGGACGACGGCCGCGAGCGCTCCGGGGATGCCGTAAAAGGGGATGAGGAGCAAATCGAGGGCAATGTTCACGGCCACCCGGAAGTAGAGGAGAGGAAGGAACTCCTTCACTTTCTCTTTCGCCCCGATGGCCATGGAGAGGGGGATGGCGATGAGGGGCAAGAGGTGAATGGCGCAGAAGGAAGAAGCGATCCAACCGGCTTCGCGCATCTCCTCACCGTAGAAAATGACGACTGCCGTGGGTGAAAAGAAGACCCCGAAGGCTGCCACCGGAACAGCCAGGAGGATGAGGACCTTGTAGAGATTCGTCACCAGGCCCGGTAGGCTGTTGGGGTCGCGCACATAGGCTTCCGAGACCCCGCTCGCAAAAATGGTCTGCAAGGCCATGGGGATAAAGGTGATGACGAGCATCGTCGAAGAATACCCGAGATCATAAACCGCGACGGCCGCCGGACCGAAAAACAGACCGAGGAAAAAAGTCTCGGTGTACTTCATCATAAAGGCCCGCCCGATGCTTCCGCCCCAGACCGCCAGGCCCATGTTGAGCACACGCCGTCGCCCGATGCCCTCCGGGGGCGAGCGCCAGTTCATTTTTTTCACTGTTCGCTGCAAAATGATTGCAGCCATCAGCCCCGACAACCCGATGGAGGCTATCTCCACAATGAGCACGGAAAAGACACTCGCCCCGCCCCGCCAGACGAGCCAGCCGAGAAGCAGCGCCCAGCTCACTCCCTGGACAAAGGAGAGGAGGGCCACCCATTTACCCAGGAAGAGGGCCGTGAGGACGTCGTTATACCAGGACTTGAAGAGGACAAACCCGACCGAAAGGCACATCAACCAGATGAGCGGGCCAAAGGAGACCCCGAACATGCGGTCGAAGAGGGGCGTGAGGGGGGTAAGAAGGGCGGTCGCGCAAACGACAAAAACCATCTGCACGGCGAGCGTCTTCCAGAGCAGGCGAATGAGCCCCGCACGGTTTTTATGCACCACCAGCTCCGGAATGAAGCGCAAAAGGACCGCGTTCATGCCCAGCCCGCAGGCAATCATGAGGAGATCAGCGAGGTTTTTGAGAATAGCAAAAATGCCATACTCCACTTTCCCCAGACCTCGCACGATCAGGACGGAGATGAGAAAGTAAGCAAAAAAGAGAACGAACTTGGAGCCCAAAATCCATGGCACCGCCCCCACGGATTCGCGGGACAGAAAGGTGGACGGTTCCGGGCGCGGAGCGGACATAAGAAGACTCGTGAGCAAGCATCACGGCCTGTTTTCGGCCGCAAGAACTCCAAGGTCTACGCATCCCACCGGATAAGCCAACCGAAATTGTGCACGGACGCCTGCGGAGGATAAGGGGGAGGTGCCGAAGATAGATCGGTGGAGTTTTGGAGTGACCGTTGGTTCTGAATTGCGCGTTGGGTTTTGTTGCGTCATGAACTCTTGGAATGGGTGAATGTCTTTATTTTCCGGATCGCCCGGCGGAGGTGGATTCGCGGGCGGGCGAGGGGGCGTCCTTGGCGGCGTTGCGCGGGCGGATTGATGGTTACCTCTCTTGGCTGAGGAAAGAAGCCGCGGGCCTCACGGGGCTGAGGGGGCTCCTTCTCGGGGGCGGCTATGGTCGCGGGGAAGGTGGCGTGTGGTGGCCCGCCGGGGAGGCGGCACCGGAGCTTTACAATGATATGGAATTCTACCTCTTCGCCGCTGGCGTGGCTCCGGGTGTAGTGGATAAGTGGATACATGAAGGGGAGGCGCGGCTGGGCATCGAAATGGAGTTCAAGGTGATGGCCCCGGAGGCTTTCGCGGGCGCGCGACCGAGTATGTTTTATTACGATCTGCTCAAGGGGCATGTGCGCGTGGCGGGGAGCGCGGAGTGGGTCGCGGGTTTGCCCGGGCAGCTTTCGGAGGCGGCACAGATTCCCGTGGAGGAAGGATCCCGCTTGCTCGTGAACCGCGGTATGAGCCTTTTCCGGTGCCTGCGCTGGAGCGCGGGGGAAGGAGAGGGGGAGGGTGTTTTTTGCGACCGCATAGCAGCCAAGCTGCGCATGGCTTTAGGCGATGCCGTACTCTGCTTGAATGGGCGCTACACCGTCTCCTGCCGGGAGCGGAATGCGCGTTTGAGCGAAGTCCGGAGGACGCCGCCGGATTGGCCCGTGATCCGGGAGGGGCACGCGGAGGGGGTTGTCTTCAAGTTTCGTCCGTCGGCTTCGGGGCGTTCGGCGGCGGATTGGCAAGGGCCGCTGCGGGAGCTGCAGGCGATTTGGCTGCGCACCTTCCTCTGGCTGGAGGGGGAGCGGCTGGGGACGACCTTTGCTGATGCGCGCGCTTATACGGCTTATTCCGGGCGGCTCTTTCCGGAGGAGGCGGCCTGGAAGAATGTGCTTCGGCAGGTGCGCGATCTGCGCCGCCCGGTGCGGTTGCCCTTCAGCGGGGGCGAGCACCCGCGCGCGCGGGTCTGGCGGGCCATGGCTTTTCTCATGGCCGGTGACGCGGCGGGGGCGCAGGCCCAGTTGGGCGTCCGGCTGGAGGGGGCGGCCCTTGAGGAGGCCTGCCGCGCGGCTTGGAAACACTATCCTTAAAGCAGACACACCTTCATCAACAATGCACCTGGTAATTGGCATACTGGCTTGGAATGAAGAGAGTTCGATCGGTGGGACGATCCGTAGCCTCGCCGCGCAAACGCTCTTTCGTGCGATAGAAAAGATTGGCGCGACGGTCGAGGTGATCGTCGTTCCCAATGCCTGCACCGACCGGACAGCGGAGGTCGCGGAAGCGGCGCTGGAGAAACGGGTGCGTATTCATCCGGGCGCGACGGCCCGGGTGGAGAGCCTGACCGAGGGGGGGAAGTCGAATGCCTGGAATGAACTGGTCCATCGCTTCGCGCCGGAAAAGACGGACTATTTTATCCTCATGGATGCCGACATTGAGTTGCTCGGGGAGGATACTCTCGAACGGATGTGGAGCACTCTGGAGAAGGACGCGCACGCCCACATTGCCACCGACCTGCCGGTCAAGCATGTGGCGCGGAAGGCGCGGCTTTCGCTCAAGGAGCGTTTCCTCCTCGGTGCCGGAGCGATGACCCAATCGGCTCCGGGGCAACTCACCGGGCAGCTCTATTGCGCAAGGGCCGGGACCCTTCGCAAAATCCGGATTCCGCGCGGGCTCATTGTCGACGACGGCTTTATCAAGCAGATGGTCTGCACGCTCGGGTTCAGTGAGCCGGCGGATGCGTCGCGGATTGTTCGGGCGGAGGGGGCGGCGCATGTCTTTGAGTGCTACACGCGTCTGCGCGATATCTGGAATCACCAGGTGCGGCAGGCCGTGGGGCATACGCTCTACACCTATTTCACGGCCTACATTCGGGCAAACATGCCGGACCGGCCGATCTTCGGGCAGCTCAAGGCCCTTTGTGAGACGGAGCCAGACTGGTTTGCCCGGTTTGCCCGCGAGGAGATCGGGCGACGGGGATTCTGGGTCATGGACCGCTCTTCCTTCTGGGTGCGCTGGCGACGGGCAAAGGCTGCCCGGGGCGCGCGCAAACTCCGTTTTCTGGCTCTCGCGGCCGCTGCCACCCCTTTTGATGCGGCCGTTTTCTATGCCTCCAACGCCCGTCTGAAGAGCGGGCGCGTAAACAGTATCTGGAAAGACACCCGCACCACCACCGTCTCATGAAAACTCCTCCCAAGACCGCCTTTTGCACGATCGTTGTGGGCAAGCCTTACCAGGATGCCTTCGACCGCTATTGCCGTGGCCGCTTCGAGCGCTACGCCGCCCGCCATGGGTATGACCCGATCATCCTCACGGAGCCCGTGCGCGAGCTGCCGGGGCGCAAGTTTACGTGGCAAAAGCTCTGCCTCCCGGATCTTCCCTGGTGGCGCGACTACGAGCAGGTGGCTTTTATCGATGCCGACATCCTGATCGCGCGGGACGCCCCGCCTTTACCCATTATCGCACCGGGCAAGATCGGCGGTGTGCCCGACAAGCTGCCCTATCAGATCAATAGTGGTGTGCTTGTCTACCATCCGGACGAGGCCATCAAGGCGCTCTTCGATGAGGCTTTGCTCGATGAGGATCCATTTTGGGACCAGCGCGCCCTCACGCGTGTGATGCTCTATCGCAACATGGAGAAGCTCATCGACGCGCGCTTCAACCGGCAGTTTTACTTCAAGTGCTGGACGCTCTGGAGTTCCCTCTTCCGTCGGCAATGGTTCTACCATGCCTGCCACGGGAAGATCAAAATGCCCTTTATTCACGCGTGGCTACGGCTGACTTTCCGTTGAGTTTGCGACCTTGTTATCTTCTGCAAAAAACTCCTCAACAAGGGTGATAACGCGGCGCGGGCTGAAGGGTTTGGCAAGAAGGCGGGCGTTTTCGATCTGCCCGATGCGCGCGAGGATCCCTTCCTCCATCTCACCGGTGACAAAAATGGTCGGCATTTGAGGCTTACCGAGAAGATCGCGCAGGGCATGGGAGAGGTCCGCTCCGTTCAGCCCCGGCATGTTGTAATCGAGAATCGCGAGATCGGGATCGATGCCCTTGGCACGACCGAGGGCCTCCTCGCTGTTTTGGAAATAATAGGCGCTGTAGCCGGACCGACGCAACTGCACTTCGTAGAGCCGGATCATCACAACATCATCATCAACAACCAGAATTCTTTTCATAGGGAAGGGGTAAGGCGAGTGAGAACAACAAGGGTTTCGTCGTCGCGGTTGGCCGGGTTACCGGACGCGCGGGAAAGGCTGTGGAACTCCTTGATGAGCTCGGCGGGGGATTGTTTGGCGCGCGCCTTCAGCCAATCCACGAGAGCCTCCCATCCGAACATTTCGCCGTCTGGACGGGTCCATTCAAAGAGGCCATCGGTGACGAAGAGGCAGCGGTCACCGGGATCGAGAGCGAGGTTTTGCGCCTCAAATTGATGGCCGCGAAAGAGACCGATAGGCGGGTTGAGCGCGCCGATTTCCTCATGGCGTCCGTTGGCCCGGAGCACAATGACCGGGGGGTGACCGGCGGAGGCGAGGCGAATAGAACCGGATGCGGGATCGAGGCGGAAGACGATGGCGGTGATGAACATTGTCTGCCGGTTCAATTGGCGTTCCAGGCTTTCGTTTATGTGTTCAAGGAAAGCCCCGGGGTCGGTGTGGGTGCGGGCGAAGCCAAGGAAGTGACTGCGGAAAATCCCCGCGAGGATGGCCGCCGTGACCCCCTTGCCCATGACGTCGATAATGCAGCCAACGAGGGTGCCACGGGTGGCCGGACGGATTTCCGCAAAGTCGCCCGCGACCTCCTGCGCGGGATCACAGCGGACAAAGAGCTGCCAGCCGGGAACCTCCGGCGGAGCCGTATCGAGTGGCAGGAGTTGTTGCTGAAGTTGCGTGGCGATGCGCCATTCATGGCGCACGCGGTCGCGCTCCGCCCGCTCCCGGTCCATGATGGAACGCGAAAGGGCCAAACCGAGGATATTGGCGACGGCCTGTATTTGCCGCACCTGCCGGGATCCGAGGGACTCACCTCCTGAGGTTTGGCCAACGGCAAGGAGGGCGACGGTGGTTTCGTTGTGGCGGATGGGCACGAAGCAACCCTCGGGATGCCACTCCCGCCCATTTTGGAAGCAGGACGGCTGGCCATCCCCGTCTTTCCAGAGGAGGTAGGGATTTTTGGCCAATGCCTGCCATACCGATGACCGGGCTTGGCCATAGCGCTGAAAGGCGGTGTCGCGGGCGATCGCGGTCAACTCGGGGAGTTGGGAATCGGGGGCCGTCTCGACATGGATGTGTTTGGCGTGTCCGCATTCGAGAAAGAGGCGCACTGTCGAGCGGTAGCAGTCGAGAAAAGTGGCTCCCCCGGCAACGGCCTGGCCCAGTTGATCGTAGAGGGCGAGGTTTTCGTAGCTATCGGCCAACTCATCGAGGATGAGTTCCATGGAGGGATCTTCCGGAGAGACCTCGGGCAGATCCGGATAGGTCTTCCAGACACGGGCACGGTAGCCGGAGGGCCCCCGCCAGTGCTCCCAGCCGTCGACAAAGGAACGGATGAGAAAAAGCCCGCGTCCACCTTCCGAGAGCGGATCTTCCGGAAGGTCGGCTTCGGCGGCGCAGGCGGGATCGGGCCCCTCCCCGGGGTCGGCCGTTTCGACAAAGACCGAGGAACCCTCGCTCCACCACACGGCGAGGAGCACGGCCTCTTTGCGGCCCTGCGCACCGTGGTTAATGGCGTTGGCGAGCAGTTCGGTGAAGATGAGTTTCCAGCCTTCAATCTCCTGATTCTGGAGACGCAGACTTTCCAGAAACCTGACAAAGCGCTCGCGAAGCGGCCCAATCTCCCGGAGATCGGGGCCGAAGCGGGCTTTGAGAGCCTGGGTTTTGCGGAAGCTGGGCATGTGAAGAAGAGAAGCTGAGGGGGATTACAGGGATCAGCGAGGGAAGGTAAAATGGAAGCGGGTGCCCGCCTTCGACGGTTCGGCAGTCGTTTCCAGACGAAGGGTTTGGGCGAGGATTTGAAGGCCACACGGGCTGATCCCGACGCTGCGCAGGCGCTGGCGCTTGCCCTCTTTGAAGGGCTCAAAGAAAATGGCGCATTCCTTTGCGTTGAGCGGTTCCCCCGGGACTTCAAGGGTGATCCCCTTGCCTTGTCCGGAGGGGAGCATTGCCCGCACTTCAACCGTCACCGAGGGGACGTCGTCGATCAAGCCAAGGAAGGCACGGAACAGAAGAAAGAAGAATTGCTCAAGAAGGAGGCGGTCACTTTCTACCGTCGGGGCGGTCTCCGCACCAGCCAGCGAAATAGCCGGGGAGGGGATGAACTCAGCGGTGCGTTCGGCGGCGGCCTGAAGAATCTCCGCAAGGGGGCAGGGGCTGCTTTCGGCGACATGCGAGTGGAGACCGCGGCCAAGGGCAAGGACTTGCAGGGCTTCTTCCATCGAAGCAAGCGACCGGCGCATCCAAGCGGAGAAATCCCGCATGGTGGGGAGGTCCGGTGCATCTTCCTGTAGCTCAATCTCAAGATTTTCGAGGAAGCCGAGGGCCCCTCCGAGCGAGCCGCGCAGATCGTGCAGCGCGGTCGGGAGGAGGGCGTCAGCCGACATCGCGTTTGTTTCGACTTCCTTTTTTTCGGGAAGTTCCGGTGCGGCGGTTGTGCTCTCTTTCGCGGGCATCGACCGGGCGGCTGGGGGCTGAGGCAGGGAGTCCTTCGCTGCGGTCCTGGAAAGGTGTTTGGCCACGCAGGCGAGGGTGGGTTGCCGGGAGAGCGGTTTTGTCAGAAAGTCGTTTGCACCCAGTTGGAAGGCGCGGGTGCGCGATTCGTTGTCGGCCAGCGCCGTGGCAAAAATAATCGGGATGGCCGCCGTGGCGGGGTCTCTTTTGAGGGCCGCGCAGGCCTCAAACCCGTCCATTTCCGGCATCATCACATCGAGGATAATGAGATCCGGATTTCCTTTGCGGGCGCGTTCCATGGCCGCTTTTCCGTTCTCCGCGACAAGCACACGGTAGCCCGCATGCGAGAGCATCTCAAAGAGCAGCCCGACATTTGTGGGATGATCATCGGCAACAAGAATAGTTGGCTGGGCGCTATTTTCCTTCACCGGAATGTTTTGTCGGAGTGGCATCGAGGTCGCTCAGAATGCGGTCGATCCGAAAGAGGTCAAGGGAGCCGAGCAGGGGCTTCGCCCATGCCGGGTAGGCCGCGCGGTGGCGTTCGAGAATGGCCCGCAGCGCAGCCACATCGCCCAGCTCCGCAAAGTCGCGGACGGAAGCGAGGACGCTTGCGGGCGGTTGGTTCCCCAGGGTGGACGGGGAGGGAGCGGGGGATTCTGTTTCGAGCCATGCGAAATCCAGTGCGGTGCGGATCTTTTCGAGGAGGGCGGCCCGGTCGATCGGTTTCTCAATGTAGTGGTCGAACAAACGCCGTTCCGTTTGCGGATCCATGGACAGTTCCTGCACGCTTGCAGTCACGGCAAAATAGCGCGTTTGCGCGGTTTTTTCTTCCCGGCGGGCGGTGCGCACGAGTTCGATTCCGTCCATGAAGGGCATGACCAGGTCGGTCAGAACCAGATCATAGGGGGTGTCCTTCCGCAGGCACTGGAGACCCCGGAGGCCATTGTTGGCCTCTTCGAGATCGAAACCGAGGGGTTCGAGGATATCCCGGAGGACGGCGCGGTTGTCGTGGACGTCATCGACGATGAGAATGCGCCGCTTGCGGCCCGAGTAGCCCCGGATTTTCGAGAGGTCCGTGGCCGTTGCATTGGCGGGCACGGCTGCCGGAGGCGTGCTTTCTCTCCGGGTCAGGGGAAGCTGAAGGGTGAAGTGGAAGACGGAGCCCACGCCGACCGCGCTTTCGCAGTCAAGGCTACCCCCGAGGAGTTCGACAAGTTTACGGGAAATGGAGAGACCGAGACCGGTGCCCTCTTCATTGCCCCGCTGCGCGGGCACCTGGTGGAAGGGATTGAAGAGATCCTCGCGCGCTTCCGGAGGAATGCCAATGCCTGTGTCTTCGACGCGAAAGGTGACCGGTACCGTGCCGTTTGATGCCGCTTCCGCTGTTCCCACCTCGACGACCAACCGGACCGATCCTTCCGCAGTGAATTTAACCGCATTGCCGACGAGGTTGAGGAGGATCTGGCGGAGTGCGCGGCCATCGCTTTGCACGATGAGGCTTTCGCCCTCGGTGCCGCTCCCGTCACGCAAGTCGAAGGCGAGCGACAAACCTTTGCGCGACGCCACCGACTCAAGGATTTCAAGGATTTCGCCGGCGAGGTTGCCGAGGTCGATGGGATCGCGGGAAATCTTCACCTGATTGGCCTCGATTTTGGAGAGATCGAGGATGTCGTTGATGAGCGTGAGCAGGTGATGGCCGCTGCGGTGGATGGTCTCCACCTGGCGCACGAGCGCCCGGGGCAGGGCCTGGTTTTGCAAAAGCAACTGGGTGTAGCCGAGGATGCCGTTGAGGGGGGTGCGGATCTCGTGGCTCATGGTGGCGAGGAAGCGGCTTTTCGCGCGGTCGGCGGCCTCTGCCGCGATGCGGGCTTCGCGCAGTTCGCCCTCATCCTTTTCCTGGGCCACACGCAAGCCCATGGTGGCGGCGGCGGTGCGCAAAAGGTCAACTTCCACCTTGAGCCAGTCGCGTGAGGTGCGGCAGTGATCGTAGCCGATAAAGCCCCAGGTTTGCCCGCGCACGAAGATCGGGACAATGAGGAGGGACTGAATGCCCTGCTGCTGCAACAAGGGTTGCTCCTGCGGAGGAAAATCGGCCACGTGCCCCACAAGCGGGCGTCCGGCCGAAAGTTCGCTCTCCCAGCGGGAGGAGTAGTCCGACCAAAGGATGTTTTGGAGTTCGGGCAGATCTATCTGCGGGGCAATGCCCGGAGCGACCCACTCCGCCACCTGCGAGCAGGCCGATGCGCCCGTTTCCGGGTGCGCGTGCGAGCGGAAAACGTAGGCGCGGTCGCTGTGCACAGCTTCCCCGAGGATGCGCAGGGGTTCTCCCCATCCGCCCTCCAGGAGCCGGTTTGCGAGCACGGCCTGGCCCGCTTCCGCAACCGCCCGAAAGATGCGCAGACTGCGCACGCTTTCGGTGACATCGCGATAGTGCCACATCAGGCCGGCGGTCCCGCTGGCGTGGTTCACGGGGAGAAAATCCCGCTCCATCCAGCGCCCATTGGCCATCCGCAAGCGCTCGCCCACCGATGGGTGCTGTCGCTCAACAAGGGCTTCCGTCTGCCTCCGAAAGGCCTCCGGATCGGCAAATGCAGCCGAGGCCTCCTCCGCCAGATCGGAACCGTCGCGCCCGATCAGCTTCTCCGCGGCACTCGCGAAAACCGCCTCCAGACTGCGGTTGGCGAGAAGAATCCGGCGTTTGGCATCTTCCACGATGACACCCCCGGAAAGGCTTTCGAGGAGAGCGGCAAAGCGCGTCTTTTCCAACTCCAGGGCACCTCTCGTTTCGTTGAGCAGTTCTTCCCGGCCAATCGCTTCGGCCACGATGGAGAGCAAGGCGCGGATGTCCTCATTCTCGGCCACGTCCCGCCCGAAAACCACACAGATCGAGCCAAGCGCCCGCCCATCGCAATAGACGCGGTGGCCCACGTAGGTTTGCAATTGATAGCGGGCGACGTTTGGATCGCTTGTGCGGTAGAGCGTGTTCTGCAAATCCCGCTGGTGAAGGAAGCCCTCGGCGGAGCGAATAACATCAAAGCAGAGATGCCCTTCCGGCTTGTCTCGCGGGTCATAGCCGGGGGGTGTTTGCCATTGCCCCCGCGATACGAGGAGATCGCCTTCGAGGCGGTTATAGAGGGCACAATCGGCGCGGAAAAGCTCACCCGCAAGAGCCGTCAGGCTATTCAGGTTGGCATCAAAGTCGGCTCCCAACCCCAGAATGGTTTCGTTGATCTGGCGAAGCTGGCGGCGGTGTTGTTGGGCGTGCTCTTTGGCGAGGCGGCGCCCCGAAATGTCGTATTGGATGGCAACAAATCCCTGGAAGACACCATCGGCATCAAAAAGGGGATCCGCGTGGACTTCCACCCAGTAGGCCTGTCCGGATTTGTGGTGGTTGAGCAACTCCTCGCGAAAGGACCGGCGGGTCGTGATGGCCGCGCGGATTCGCTGACGCGCCTCGTCGTTACGGTCTTCCTCCCGCTGGAGGAGCCTCCCCGGTTTTTCCCCGATCGCCTCGGATGGGGTGTAACCGGAAAGGGTGGTGAAGGCCTCGTTAACCCAGCGGATGTGTTCCTCCGCATCGGTGATGATGACACCGTTGCGCGTGTGCCGGGCCACTTTTGCGAGGGTGGCATCGTCAACTTCCAGGCGGGGTGCCGCGTCTCTGGAAGGGTGTTTATCCATGGGTCCCTCCGAGTTCGATGAAGCCGCTTTTCAAGGGATGCCTGCGCAGGAGGTTTCGCGCCCAGCTCAGGCAAAGCTCGTTCGTCCGGCCAGAGCGGTCGGTGAGCATATAAACGGTGTGCAGCGCCTCCTCAAATGTGCCCGGTGAGGCCCCCATGACATCGGCATAGCTGAGGGCACCGGGCGTGGCCGCAAGGATGAGGGTGGCCCAGTCTTCGGGCAGGCCTTGCAGGGCAACGGGTGGGCGGGGGAGGGGACCAAAAAGGGGCAGGCGGCCTTGCCAAACGGCCTTCAGGAGGGGCCGGCGGTGGGCCGGGAGCAAGCCTTTTGGGAGCGTCCATTGGTTGCCATCGACTCCCGTGAAGGTGTCGCAGGCAACTTGTTTTCCGGTAGCGGCTTTCCGCCACTGCCACCATAGACGGAAGGCCAGCCAGCGTTCGCCCGGCGAAGCCTGTGGCGGGCGGGTGGGGCCGTTCGCCTGTCCGGCGACAAATTCCTCCAATCGGTCGATGCGGGCGCGGTGCTTCAGATTCAGCAGCGTGGCGCCTTCCAGAACGGAATCGATGAGATCGGTCTCAGGGCCGAGGTAGGTGCCGTCGCCGAGGTGCGCGCGTTCAATCCGCGCGCCTTCGCCGACGAGCGCCCCTTCGCCGACCACCGCGTTCGGGCCAATGAGGCAACGCGGACCGATGGAAACGTGGTCGCCGATCCAATAGGGTGGCTGAAGACGGGCGCTGGGATGAATCTGACAGCCCCGGCCCACTCCCAAATCAATCGGGTATTCGGCAACCTCCTCAGCAAAGCGGGCGAGCCACGTGTGCTCGATCATCTGCCAGTGATGGATGAGGCCCCATCCTGCCTCCGGCGGGGGGGTGGCCGGCGTGCCGGGGAGGCGGTCGATGGTGTCATCCACCTCCACACCCGCCGGATCGGCTACGGGGCGAACCTCCCACGCAAGCGGCCAGAGGGTGGCACTCTCCATGGCGAGGCGCACCTCCGCCGGGCGGTCAGCGACATACAGCACGACACGCTCAACACCCTTGTCCACGGCGTCGTCGAGCCAGTGATAGAGGAGAGATTGCTCCCCCACCTTCCAGAGAGGGAACGGGAGAGAGCGCCTCCACACGGTGTCCAGCGCGCTCCAGTCCGGGAGGGCGTATTGGCGGGTCGTTGCGGGAGTGGAAACGGTGCTCATCAGTAGGCCCCCTTTCCGAGGAGCACGGCCGGCACGGTTTTGAGGAGAATCCAGAGATCCGACCAGAAGCCCTGCGACTGGATGTATTGGAGGTCGAGGCGCACCTGACCCTCAAAATCGATTTCCGCCCGCCCGCCGATCTGCCAGAGACAGGTGATGCCCGGTTTGGCGCGGAGGCGGCGGAGGTGCCGGGCCTTGTAGAGAGCCACTTCCTTGGGCACCGGCGGGCGCGGCCCGACAAGCGACATCTCCCCCCGGAGGACGTTGAAGAACTGCGGAAACTCATCAATCGAGAGTTTGCGTATCCATTTTCCAATACGGGTGATGCGCGGGTCGTCCTTCATTTTGAAGGTCACCCCCTCGGCCCCGTGTTGATTGGCTTCGGTGAGATCGGCTTTGATGGCATCAGCATTCACGACCATGGATCGGAATTTCCACATCGGAAAGAGCCGTCCCTGTTCGCCCACGCGCATCTGTTTGAAGAGGATGGGGCCGCCGTCCTCCCGCTTGATGGCCCATGCGGTGAAAAGGAAAACGGGGCTCAGGAGAAGGATCGCGCAGAGACTGCCAACCACATCGACAACGCGCTTGAGTCCATTGGAAAGGGCAATGACCCGCCGCCAGCGGGCGCGCTTCCGGCGAGCCCGGCGGTTCCAGGTCTCGGCTTCTTTGGAGAGCAGGGCGGAGGCCCAGTAGGGGACCTCCCCGCTTTTGGGGGAGGGTGTATGCGGGGTTTCAGCGGGCATGGTTGGGGGCCGGCACGGTCATCGGGCAGGCGTGTGGAGGTGGCGCGCGAGCGCTTCGCGCAGCTCGGTGAGTTTCACGGGTTTTCTGATAAAGTCGTCCATGCCCGCTTCGAGGCAGGTGGTGCGGTCCTCCTCCATGGCGTGGGCCGTCATGCCGATGATGGTGCAGCGTGTGCTGCCGGTGGTGCCGGTATCCTTCTCATCCGCTCGGATGGAGCGGGTCGCTTCGAGGCCATCCATCACGGGCATTTGCACATCCATGAGGATAATGTCAAAAGGTGCCGCGCGGTGGGCTTGGAGCACCGCCTGGCCGTTTTCCGCCAGCTCTGCGCTGAGGTCGAGCTTGGCCAACAGAGCCTTGGCGACAATCTGGTTGGTGGGGTTGTCTTCCGCGAGGAGGATGCGCCGGGCGGGCATCTCCGCTGCCGCCTCTGTCTTTTCAGGCGTGGTCCGTTTGTCAGGAGCTTCGGTGAGGGGATCCCTGAGCACGCGCAAGGGCAGGGTTAAGGAAAAGGTCGAGCCCTCGCCCAATCGGCTCTCCGCGCCGATCTCGCCCCCCATCAGCCCGACCAGTTGCTTCGATATGGCCAGCCCCAGGCCGGTGCCACCATACCTCCGCGTGTTCGATCCATCGACTTGGCTGAAGCGGTGGAAAAGCAACTTGGCGGCTTCCTCGCTGATACCGATGCCGGTGTCTTCCACCTCGACGCGCACCTTCGCTGTGTCCTCGGGGGATGCATCCGCCCGCGCGAGGAGCGATGCGCGGAGCCAGACTGTCCCCGTCTCCGTGAACTTGATGGCATTCCCCACGAGATTGGTGAGGATTTGCCGCAACCGGTCATCGTCGCCCGCGACCCATTGGGGGAGGGCGGGATCGATTACGAGGTGGAAGGCGAGTCCTTTCTCCCGCGCTTGCAGCGCCCAGGCATGGGCGAAATCCTTGAGAAGACTTGGGAGGTGCACTGGTTCCTCTTCCAGATCGACCTTGCCTGCTTCGATTTTAGAGAAATCGAGTATGCCATCGATCAGGCTGATCAGGCTGTTGCCGCTGCTTTGGACGATTTGAGCATAGTGGCGCTGGGTCGGGTCGAGTTCGGTCTCCATGAGCAGATCCGTCATCCCGATGACGCCGTTCATGGGTGTGCGGATCTCGTGGCTCATATTGGCGAGAAACTCGCTCTTGGCCCGATTGGCCGTTTCAGCGGCCTGCATGGCCGCGCGCAGAGCATCTTCCATGCGCTTGCGGTCGGTCAAATCAACGTCGATGCAGTAAAACTCGGGCTCTTTGCCCGGCACCTGCACAAGGGCATGGGATGAATAAACGGTGACGGGCGAGCCATCCTTCCGGCGCAAGGTGAGCTCCGCCGCCGGGATGGGCTTGCCTGTGGCCCGCATGGCGGCGATCTCCGCTTTCACGGCCTCGCGCATTTCCGTGGGGATGATCAAATCGAGGAGATTTCGGCCCATGGCCTCTTCCGCCGTGTATCCATAAAAGCGCTCGGAGGCCTCGTTCCAATACCGCACCGTGCCATTCATGGCATAGCCCTGCACGGAGACGGTTTCCACGCACCGGAGGATTTCCCTGAAACGCTTCTCGCTCTCCCGCAGAGCCGCCTCAGCCGCCATTTTCTCCGAAACATCCCGCGCCACGGCCAACAGGGCGAAGGGCTCGCCATTAGGACGCCGAAGGAAGGTGCTCGTCATTTGCGTCGGGAAGACCGTGCCGTCCTTGCGCACGTGATCGACCACGCGGGCATCGCCTCCTTCCCTCTGCAATTTTTCCAGAGACGGCAGGACTTCTTCCTGCATCTTTTTTTCATTATGAAAGATCCGCAGGTGCTGGCCGATCAGTTCGTCCACGCTGCGACCGTGCATTTGCGCCCAGGCATTGTTGACGAAGCGGATGTTTCCTTCCATGTCCGTCATGGCAATGCCGTCGATGGCCTGCTCGACACCGGTCTTGAACTCGAGCAATTGCTCTTCAAGGCGTTTTCGCTCGGTCACATCGGCCTCCACGCCAAAGTGGCCCACGATGCGGCCCCTTCCATCGTAGAGGCAGATGTAGTCGCCTTCAATGGTTATGGGGGAACCGTCCAGTTTCCGCTCATAGGTTTCCGTGTGCCATTGTCCACGGTCGAAGAGTTCACGTGTTATGGATCTGGCTTGGGCTAAATCATGCTGAAACAGTTCCCTTAAGGTGATGCCGAGCAAATCCCCCTCCTTGGCACCATACTGATAGAGGACCGCTTGGTTGGTCCTCGTCATGCGTTGATGGTCGAGAGCGTATTCGATCATCTCGTCTTTGTTGGCTCCCTTGGCATTCCAGTCTATCGGCTTGTCGAGCAGGAAGATATAACAACCATTCAGTGATTGCGAAAAGAATGACTCCAAAATGCGTTCATTGAAAGCCAGCTTGCGGTTAAGCAGATAACTTCTGGCAAATCCCGCCAGGAGGAACACGGCCAACACGCTGAGGCCGATCAGCCATGGCCAAAATTGACGGATAAACTGTCCGAAGGTGACGCGGCCATCATCTTCGAAAGGTGGCAGGCGTAAATCACGCAGCAGTTCGCGGATCGGTGTGTAGTCTTCCGGGGTGTTCCAGCCGACGCTGCTCATCGCCTGCGCCGCCTCATCCTCCGGTTCCATTTGCATGAGGGCCAAGGCAACCTGTTTGGCCAAATGGGGGTCCGTGCCCGCGAGGGCGGCCAGGGGCCATTCGGGATAGAGCCGGGTGGAGAGCGCGTAGGGGTAGGTGGGATAGTCCGCAGCGCGACTGCCGAGGACCTTCAACTGCGCCCGATCCAGGAGACCCTCGCTGACCATCCGCTCGATTTGCGTGCTGCGCACCGTGCCCGCGTCGACCTGCCCGGACAGAATTGCTTCGACCACCGCATCATGGCTGCCTTTGAAAAGAACTTGCTGCAAACCGCCCCCCGGATGAATGCCCGCTTTGACCAACTCGCGCCAAGCGGCGTGCCATCCCCCAAGGGAGTCCGGGCTAACCGCCGCGAAGCGTTTGCCCTGAAGATCCGTCAAGGCATGAAGATCTTCCCGCTCCGCCAAGGTGAGGATCACACCGCCAAAGTGGGATTTGGGCCCGAAGGGGGTGGGCATCTGGATCGTGAGAATTCTTCGCGCCAGTCCGTGATACTCCAAATAGGCGTAAAGCGACGGATTGGCGGAGACAAAATCCATTTCCCCCGCGCGCACGGCGGGAATCAGGTCATCAAAACCCAGGGGTACGATTTCGAAAACCCATTCATCAAGCCGATCACTTAAATAAGCGGCGGTCGGCCCCCATTCCCGCAGGCAGATCTCAAAACCCCGGTTGGCCAAAACCCCGATGCGGACCACCGCCGGGGGTGGCCCGGTGTTGCCTCCGCTTACGGGCGCAATCGAAGAGGCGCCACCCTCGCTCAAGACAGCAGGCGCGGAGTCGGCCCGGAGATACGCAATCGGCACGATCGATACTGCTGTCAGAAGCGGAACAAGCGAGGAAGCCGAAGGGCGGAGCGCCATCCATGCGCGCTTCAGCGCGGCGATTGCCAGCCCCAGGGGAGCGGAGACCCCAAGGGCTTTGTTTCCCCCCGCGTTTGGCCCTTCCGGAGAGCCCGGCTTTTCCTTTGTTTTCATGCGACTCCTTTGAATTTGCCCGCTCACCGTTGCCGCCCTGCTCCCTTTGCCAGCCAGC
>JAFIGE010000229.1 GCA_020831585.1 Opitutales bacterium
CTGGCTACGGTGCTCCGGGGGGATGGTAGCCGCGCTTGAAAAAGCGTGGACGGTCCGTTGCGCGGATGCGGCGGGCGCATCCACCTTCCTGCGAAGCTGGCTACGGTGCTCCGGGGGGATGGTAGCCGCGCTTGCAAAAGCGTGGACGGTCGGGTGCGCGGATGCGGCGGGCGGGTTCACCTTCTTGCGAAGCTGGCTACGGTGCTCCGGGGGTATGGTAGCCGCGCTTGCAAAAGCGTGGACGGTCGGGTGCGCGGATGCGGCGGGTGCATCCACCTTCTTGCGAAGCTGGCTACGGGGGGGCAGGCGCTGGAAGCGTGAGCCCCTTCCTTTGCTGATTCCATCGCTTCTCCTCGGCTGTCTCTCGCTTGCTGCCGAAGAGGTCTGGGATCTGGGCACCCTGGAGACCATCGCGGGCCGACCGGATTCGAAGCCCTTTATCCACGCCGCCTCTGCGGGTGGAGGGACCCCTTCGCTGACCGATGCTCTCCAGCGGCTGCCGGGTCTGGTGGCTGCGGAGGGTTTCGGGGGCATCGATCCGCCCCGTCTCTCGGTGCGGGGTTCGGGGTTGCAAAGCGCGCCGATGAGCCGGGGACTTCTGCTGAGCGTGGATGGGATTCCGCTGAACTTTGCCGACGGCAGCTTTCACTTGCCCTTGATCGAACCGCGCTTGTTCACCGGCGTCACCCTGGATGCGCGGGCCGCGCCGCTTTCGCTCGGCGGGCGACTCGATTGGACGCGGGCTCCGATCGCAGAGAGCGGTTCCCGCTTCACCCTTTTCGCCGGGAGCCATCAGACGCGCGGGGGGCTTGTTGCTTTTTCGGCTAAGGAAAGCACCGGGGACTTTGGCCTGTCCGCCGGCCTTGCCCACATTCGCAGTGATGGTTGGCGGAGACTATCGGACTATGAGCGCACCAGCGCTTCGGCATCGGTGGTGTATGACCATGGGGCCAGCCGTTCCCGCTTTCATATTTACACAAGCCGACCCCGTTTGGCCGTGCCCGTGCCCCTCACCGAGGAGCAGGCCCGCCTCAACCCAACATCTGTTTCGCCTGCTGTCCTCCGGGATCAGCCGTATCGGAAAACGGACTACACACGCTTCGCCCACGTGACGGTCAGGCCGATGGGAGAGGGAACTGTTCTCGAAGCCAAGGTCGCTGCGGCGGTGGTGGAGGATCATTTTGTGCAACTGCTGCCGAACGGGATCTCAACCAATCGGGGACAGGAAGGGTGGGGGGCGCTCACCTGGAGCCGTTCGGGCGGCATTACCCCCCCCGGGGAAACCCGTTTTCACCTTGAAGCGGGTGTGGCGCGCCGCGAGGCCCTGCGCTTCCGCAATGAGGGAGGGGAGGCGGGCACCCTCATAGGAAACAATCGCCTGCGCCCCCTCAACTTCATCGGGCACCTGCGGCAGGGGTGGATCTTTGGCCCGACGCTTGAGGGCGTTTTGCAACTCGAAGGCATTGTGGCGGAGCGGCGGGTGGGCGAGCGCTTTTCCCTCAGCGCGGAACGACCTTCCACAGACCTGAATTTGCGGGAGACCCACTTCGCTCCCCGTGCCGAACTCCATTGGCGCCCCGGACGCACCATCGGGGTGACCCTCGCTCTCTCGCGGCAATACGAGCCCCCCACCTTCGACGACCTCCTTTTCACCGCCGGACCGATGAACGCCCGCGTTTTGCAAAGCGCCCCCCTGCGCTCCCAGCGCGCCGATACCGCCGAATTTGCTTTGCAGGGGGAGGTTTTCCGCACCCGCTGGAGCCTGCTCGTATACGAGAGCCGCTGGCGGGGGGAACTCCTCCGCCTGGCCGATTCGGCGGGCAATTCGCGTGGAACCGTGAATGCCGGAAACACGCAGAGAAGCGGAGCCGTCATCAGCCTGGAGCGCACGCTTTTTGAAAACGCCGCAACAACCATCCGTGTATGGGGCAACTATAACTGGCAGCATTTTCGCTTTCGCAACGATGTCGTCTATGAAGATCGCCGGCTGGCCGGGGTGGCCCCGCACACCTTTGCGGGCGCGCTCGAAGTGGCGGCCTTTGCGGGCGCGTATCTCAATCTGGGCGGACGGGGAACAGCCGGGCGCACATTTGTTGACCACGGCAACAACCGGAGCTTCGGCGGATCCGCTGTGTCATTCCTGCAAGCGGGTTGGCGCGGGCGCGGGGGAATCCAGCTCGCTCTCCGCATCGACAACCTCCTCGACCGCCCGCACATCGGCAGCACCGCAGGCTTGCTCGATCGAGTGGCTCCCGGCAGCGAGCCGATGATTTTCCTGCCGGGTGCGCCGAGACGCTTCCTCCTCGACCTCAGCCTCTCCTGGTGATCCGCCAAAGACCGTCCCCATGCACGCCGCCTTCCTCACCGCGTTTCTCTTTGCCCTGACGGGGGTGTGCGCCGCGCAGGCTTCGCGTTTGCTCGGCGCGGCGCGCGCGAATGCGGCGCGTTTGCTTGTGGCGCTTTGCGTGCTGGGGCTTTGGGCGCACACGATGGGCGACGGCTGGGGCGGGGGCGCGGGACCGTGGTTCTTTCTGGCGGGTGCGGTGGGCTTTGGAATGGGCGGCAGTTGCATCTTCCTGGCGCTTCGGCGAATCGGTTCGACCCTCACGCTCCTCATCGTCGAGTGCCTCGCCACACTCGTGGCCGCCGCCATCGGGTGGTTGTGGTTGGGGGCGGCGCTGGGTTCGCGGGAGATGTTTTTTGCCGGACTGATTCTAACGGGTATCCTCATCGGCCTGCTTCCCGCGCCCTTGCCGCAACTGTCGCGCAAGCTGCTGGTTTCCGGTTGCCTGCTCGCGGGGGCGGGAGCGGTTTTTCAAGCCATCAGCTTCAACGTCTCGCGCCATGCCTTCGTGCTCCTGGCCGAGGCCGGGCGTTCAATCGATCACTTCAGCGCGGCCTATCAGCGCCTCCTTGGCGGTGCGGGCATCGCCCTGGTTTTTCTCGCCGTGTCCTGCGCCTACCGCCCGAAAGCCAAGCCGGACGCGCTCGCCCCCGGTCCGCTTTCCCCTCTGCCCGCGCCTGTATGGGTGGGCCTGAATGCGCTCTTCGGTCCGATTCTCGGGGTCACTGCCATGCTCTGGGCCATTCGCCTCGTGCCCAATCCCGGACTCGTCCAGGCGGTCGTCGCCTCGGCCACCCTGTTCACCCTCCCGGCGGCCCATTTCCTCGAAGGCACCCGGCCCGGATGGAACTATTTCCTCGGCTGCGCCCTCGCTTTCCTCGGTATCGGCGGGCTGCTCTGGGGGGTGCGGTAGGCTCAGATCTCCTTGCTCAAAGTCGAGAGTTCCGAGCCGGCTGGGCTTTAATGATTTTTGGTGAGATTTTCAGGGCTCAAGTGTTAAAGGCATCGCGGGAATGCTGTTTTCGGTTTTTTCAGTTGAATTTTGCTTCCACTTTCGGAAAACCTCATTTTTAGTCTCTAAAGCTCTTCCCCCAGAAAGGTTCTTCTCCTCCGATTAGCTTGCCAATGTTTCAAAACACTCTGATTTCCATGAAAATTTTCACACTACTCCGGTTTTTTCTGGCTTCCATTATTCTTCTCGCCACCACCCTGTCGGCCCAGCTCACGCCCCTCACACTCAATAACCCCGGCGCGATTGACGGACAAAACGCCTGGATCTACAACCCCGGCACCGGCACCCGCTCCAGTGAAGTGCGGGGCGAACCCGGCGGCCTCTTCCGCGTGGCCTCCGACGGTGGCATCCTCCCCGCCAGCGCCCGCCACTTTTATACCCGCGCGGGCTTGGACAGTAACCCGCGGATGAACAGTTTTGCCGCCCGCCCTGTGACCTTGTCCGGCACGACCTACGTGCGTTTTCTCGTTCGCCTCGAATCACGCGCTCCGGCAGCTTTCGGCAGCGATCCCAATGAGTTTTTCTTTGGTTTTGCGCCCGATGTCACGGGCAGTGGTTTTCCGCTGGCGTTCGCCGCGCTCAAGGTCCCGGTCGGCGGGGCAGGAGCCGGATTGGAGGCGGTTGGCCCGGGTCTGGAAGGCGAGGGTATCGTGGGGCAGTTTTTCCCGGATGCCCGCGTCGCCCTCGACGAAACCCTCTTTGTCGTGGCGCGCTTCAATCTGAATGAAGCCGGTCACCTCACGGGTGTCGACCTCTGGCTCGACCCGGAATCCGGCGATGGCGGCTCTCCGGACTATTCCACCACTTTTCCCGAAGCAGGGCCGCGGGTCATCGGAGATACGGTCGAGGGTCTCGCTGGCAACGCGAGCTTCCGTTTCCGCGCGCAAAATATGCCCTCCCGCGTCGATAATCTCGCCATCGGGAGATCCTGGGCCGATGTGGTGCCCGCCGCTTACACCGGACCTTCCCCGCGCCCGCCGGTGATTCTCGCCGCGCCCAACGATGTCGTCGGGATGCTCGGTGAACAGTGGAACGCGCGCGCCGTGGCCGTGGAGAGCGCCGCTGCCGCCGCCGCCGTGACCGTCGGCGCGCGCGAGACCGTGGCCATCTTCCTGGTGGATTCGCCTGCGCAGATCAGTAGCTATCAGTGGATGTATAATACGGGGACTGCCATTCCCGCCGGTTCCGGTGGCACCTTGGCGACGATGCCCTTCATTCTCCACACGGCTATTCAAGTCGGCTCTCCTGTGCGTCTGCCTATCGGTGGTGTCAACTCCATTGCCGCGCGCGCCTTGCTCGCCGCAGGCGGCAACATTCAAACGGAGAACGCCCGCCTCGCGGAAACGCCTTCCACGGAAATCATCGCGCAACCCGTCAGCCGCACCGTGCTGGATGGCGACCGGGTGACGCTCTCGGTCACGGTGGACAGTCCCTTCGAGCTATCTTACCAGTGGTTCGGTCCAGACGGTGCCCTTGAGGGAGCAACCGACCGCACGCTATCCTTCAATCCTGCCCGTGTTGCGGATACGGGGGAGTATTTTGTCGTCGTCACCGATGATCTGGACCCACATTCCTTAGCCCATTTCTGCGTTTTGGGTTAATTTCTTTGATCGTCTC
>JAFIGE010000230.1 GCA_020831585.1 Opitutales bacterium
GGCGGAGGCGACGGGTAGCGGGACCGCGTGAACGCGGAACTCCAACCTGTACAGCGGAGCCCAAGGTTGGAGTCCCGCCTTTAGGCGGTCCCGGCACGGCGGGCGTGCGTAGGCGACGGGCAGCGGGACCGTCCCGCGCGATGCGGGACGGGACTCCAGCGCCAATGCCGACAGGTTCTTTTCCCAATTCTCTCCTATGAAGCCCAACGTTCTCTATTTCGTCTGCCACGACCTGGGTCGTGCTCTTGGCTGTTACGGTGCCGGCATCCCCACGCCCCATCTCGACGCCTTTGCCGCTCAGAGCATCCGTTTCACCGATGCCCATTGCGCCTCGCCCGCCTGTTCGCCGTCGCGTGCCTGCGCCATGAGCGGACGCTATGCCCATCAGACCGGTGCCCTCGGCCTCTCCCACATGGGCTGGCCCCTGCACCTGCGGCACCGCACCACCGTCGACGATTTCAACGCTGCCGGTTACCAGACCATTCTCAGCGGTATCAACCACGAGCGTCATCCGCGCACCGACCGCTACGAGGTCGATATGACCCGCGAATGGGATGACTGGAAACTGCCCCGCGCCGTCGACAACGCCCTCGCGGCCTTGCGCGAGCGCGATCCCGCACGCCCTTTCTACCTGAATATCGCCACCCAGGAACCCCACGCCTGCATCTGGAAGGATGTGGGCGGACGCATTCCGCCGATGCCACCCGACTGGCCTGGTTGGACGCCCCCCGGCATGCCCCTTACGCCCGCACTGGAGGCCGCCTTCCGTCGATTTGCGGCCGCCGTGGTCTTTCTCGACCGCGAGTTTGGACGACTCCTCGCGGGTATTGCGGAACTGGGCCTGGCCGACGACACGCTCATCATTTTCACCACCGACCACGGCATGGCGGGCCCCCGCGGCAAGGGTTCTCTCTACGGCCTCGGCACCGAGATCGCCTTTCTCATGCGCTTACCGGATCGCGCCTGCGCCGGATCGACGCATTCCTTTCCCCTCTCCAACATCAGCTTCCGCGCCACCTTTGCCGAGGCGGCTGGTATCGAAACAGTTGATACGCCTGCGGGGGCCTCCTTCTGGCCTGCCGTCAGGGGGAAGGAATCTCCGCCGGAAGACGCCATCTTCCTCAGCCGCAATTTCCATGGCGAGAAACCCTGGCGCACTGAAGACGATTACATTGACTGCTACGACCCCATCCGCGCCGTCCGCACCGCCACGCACCTCTACATCCGCAACTTCCGCCCGGCGGCGAAGCCCCCTGAACCCCTCCCCGCTGTCGGCTGTGTGCCCGATCAGGACCCGAAGAATTGGGAGGTCTCTTGGACCTTGCCCACGCATTCCCGCGCGGAAGAGGAAATATATCTCCTAACCGAGGACTCTCTGGAACTCTGTAACGTTGCCCACGACCCCGCCCACGCCATCGTCCTCGCCGATCTGCGTTCCCGCCTTGACTCCTGGATGGCGGCCACCGGGGATTTCCTGCCCGCCCCTCCCCCCCTGCGCCATGAAGAGCCCGGATGGGGCCCGAACTGGCCCTCGTAGCCGGGGGGCCGTCCCCTTTGAGCGAACATCATTCGGCCAAAGAACCAGTATTCACCCCGATTGAAACGAGTGCAGCAGTGGCCGGTCTTCGGCTGCCTCCCCGGCAAAACGATGGGCTGCGGTGGCGTCGAATCTGCGGTGAAAAGCCAGGCGATATCGGCTTCTCAACCATCCGGGTTGGCTGGCGGGGAAATTGCAGTGCCAGTAGTTTGCCGTAACCCATCCGAGCAGGGTAGCCGGTCCGGCATTGAATTTTTCCGCCGCCTTTCCGAAAGAAAAATCTCCCAGTTGGACCATGGGATTTTCCGGCAGGGCGATGGTCACTCCGTTCCGTTCGTCGGAAAAATCAACCCAGTTCTGCGCGGTGAAATAATCATGGCAGGATCCGGGTATCTGATCCTCCCCCGGGCGCATCACGGCTCCGCCGAGGTCAATGCGGGGCGTGGCGTTCGGCAAAGAAAACGGAAAGACCAGATAATGCGCCATTGGCTGCGGATCGGGAGGCATGAGCCAGCGCGAACGGCATTCGATCCAGGCTGCGTGATGGGGCAAGAAGACCTCCTGCCGCAACCCGCGTTCGCAATCCCCTAACCGCAACCATTGCACGCAATGCAACCCGAGGACGCTGCGGATGGCCCGCTGCTCCACCACGGGTCCCGCCGCCGAATGATTGGCGGGCCAGACCCGATTCCAACCCGACGGAATCTCCACCGCGTCCGCCATCCAATCCATCCGGAAGATCCGATCGCGGGGCCAGCGGGCATCTCCACGCTCGCTGGGCTTCAGGGTTTCCCGAACCATCTGGTGCATCCGCCACGGCGAATCCGCCGCAACCCATTCCCGCCCCCTGTCCTTCTCCACGAGGGATCGAATACCGCCATTTTGGGAATCCATCCCGACCCGAAAAAACGCGTTTTCCAGAGGTTCTCCGGGAGGCAGTTCGGTAACATCCACCTGCCGCCGCAGAACACTGCGCGACAGTCGCCGGAAGCCCATGGCGGGAACTTCAGTGGGCGGAAGCGCATGTTCCGGATATTGCTTCCACGGCATCTCCGGCACACCTTCCAAATCGATCGGATCGAGATCGTCCTTTCGATCCTGGAAGTGGGCCCCGGCTAGCGTGTCGTCTGGTTCGCCCCTCGGATGGGCCACGCCGGGAGCCACCAGCCCCGCGATTACTCTTGGCCAGGGCAGTGGATTGACCAAGAGCAAATCCGCAGCATCCGCAGCCTCTGTCTCCACAAATGCCAACGCCTGCAAGGCATCCCGGCGCATCAATTTCGCGAGGCTTCCGGCCCGATAAACGAGAACCGCCTTCTGCGCCGACTGCGATGCCACATCTTCGGCCAACGGAGCTTCCGCCCCGCAATCCGCCGTCCACGTGTGCTCCATCCAGCGCAAATAGTCTTCCCAAGCCAGCGCGCGGAACTCTTCCACACTGCGGGGCTTTTCCCCTCCGCCCTTTTCCAGGATGGAAACCACCGCGTCCGTCTGGCGCAAGGCCCTGCGGACGCGGCGGTGGGCCGTCAAGTCCCGGGCCGCCGAGAGGGATCCGAAGTTCCAGAAGTCCGTCCAGTCACCCTCAATGACGGGCAAATCCGCCGCCAAGGCCGCTACTTTGCTCCACCATGTCCGGGGCGTTCCCAGGGTAATCCGGGGCGCGCGTCCCGTCGCGTTCCACGCCCTCGCAAAGTTGACCACACCCCGATGGGGTCCCGCATTATCGCCAAACGGATGAACGCTCTGCAGGAGAAGAACCGGCAGCCCGTAGCCAACCTCGGTGAGCCGTTGCTCCAGACGCGGAAGCCATTTTTCGCCAAAGGATTCGAGATCTGTATCCGTCATGCCCAGCTTCCCGGGAAATCCGTAGGGGAATCCATTAAAGGCGCGGATCGATCGTCCGGACGGTCCCTGCCAGAGAAAGAGATTGGGCCGGTTGAGCGGAGCGCGACCGAAGTGTGTATTGATGGCCGCGCTGTAGCCATCGATGCCGTGATCCAGCATCACGTCGACCAAGGGCCAATTCTGCCCGTTCACATCCGAGCTTACAGCGGAGGTAATCCGAAGTCCGTATTCCTCGCGCAGACGTGTTACCCAGGTGAAAGCCTCGCGTAGATCCTTTTCGTCGGCCAGGGGCGTGAAGTGCCAGGGCAAAGCTGCGATTTCGATGCGGCCCTTTTTCTCCCAGAAGCTCAGCCGCTCCAGATCCGCCTTCCTCGCCCGTTGCAACCAGGCGGCCATCGTGCCGCACACTTCCACCGTCCAGCAAAATGCCTCCCCGCTGGGCGCTTCCGCGTCTTCCTCGCACCACGCGAGCGCCTGTTCGAGGTAGCGCCGGTGCAATTCTTCCACCACCGGTTGATCATGCGTGAATCCCAAATCCGTGTGGCTGTGCGAAACCACCACAATCTCTTGCAGGTTCATGGTAGGCTGTTCTGCGACGCGGCAGGCATTTTGAAAAGGACTTTCATGAGCAGAAGGGATTCATCTGGCGCACGATCCGGCAAATCGGTGGGAGGGGTAACCTGTTGAGCACCGGACCGGCCACCACAGCCAGGCAGTTTTCGCGGGCGAACTTCCCCGAACCTTGATTCCGTGCAACAGATTCCAAAGCACGCGTCTTTGCCATCGGCATGATCCTGCGAAGATCACCCGCGATGATTCCCCTGGAGAAATTTCGGTCGTCACCGACACGTTTGAAGGCTTATGAGTAAAATCTCCCCTCCTACCCACCCCCACCGCCATGCCGCCACCACCCTTCCGCCCCCTCTTCCTTCTGCTCCTTGCGCTCTGCTTGCCCGCGTTTGCCATTGCCCATACAAATCCGGCCCGATTCCAATCCGCCCTTGAAGCCATGCGTACTGCCGACGCCGAAAATCCTCCGCCCGCCGGGGCCGTCTTTCTGCTCGGCTCCAGCATCCTCGCCCAGTGGACCGAAGCTCCCGACCACCTCGCGCCGCTCCCCGTATCCAACCGCGCCGTCGGTGGCTCCCTCACGGAGGACATGGTCGCCGGGTTCGATACCTTCATTGGTCCGCATACGCCCGCCGTCGTGGTCTACTACTGCGGGAGCAATGATTTAAAACGGGGCGTCCCGGTCGAAACCGCCTTCGCCCACTTTGTCGCCTTCGACCAGCGCCTCCGCGCCGAGCGTCCGGAAACCATCCTCGTCTACATCTCCAGCATGAAGTCCCCCGACCGTCGCGACTGGTGGGAACGCGTCGATCACTACAATACCCTTGTCCGCGACCACCTCGCCACGTATCCAAATCGTCACTACTTTAATTTTCACCCTGCCGTCCACGACTCCGCAGGCGAGCCCCTGACCGAACTCTTCCAGCCTGACGAGCTCCACCTCCTCCCACCGGCTTATGAGCGCATCGGCGAAATCCTGAGACCCTTTCTCTCCGGCCTTCTCGAAACGCAAATGCC
>JAFIGE010000231.1 GCA_020831585.1 Opitutales bacterium
CGTGAACGCGGGACTCCAACCTGTACAGCGGAGCCTTCGGTTGGAGTCCCGCCTTCAGGCGGTCCCGGCGCGGTGGGCGTGCGGAGGCGACGGGCGTGCGGGACCGCGTGAACGCGGGACTCCAACCTGTACAGAGGAGCCTGTACAGAGGAGGCTTCGGTTGGTCCCGCCTTTTAGGCGGTCCCCATACTTTTGGCTTTTCGGCGGACCTTTATTACCGCTAGAAACAGCGTATGAGTGCGACGAGCAGTGAGGGGTTGGCTGATCTCGGTTTGTTTCCGCCGCCTACGGCGGTGCGGGCGGGGGCAGTTTTGGAGCGGCCTGGGGTGGTGAGCGTCTCTGTGTCGACAGAAGCGGAGAGAGCGCTTGTGGGGACGGTGTTGCGGCGGCGGGGTGTGCCGTTTGAAATAGTTACCCGGGGAGGCTTTTTGCAGGTCGGCTTGGAAGCGGTGCCCGACGACGCGGAAGGGATGGCTCGGCACAGCCAGGCGCAGGCTTATCAGCTGTTTTCCTCAGGGGACGGGTGGAGGCTGCGGGCGGGGGGGCGGGCTGGGCTGCGTTATGGCTTGGATACCTTCGCGCAAATCTGGCGAAAGTCAGAGGGGGGGCGAATGCCGGGAGGGGAGGTTGTCGATGAGCCTTCGGTGGCGGTGCGGGGGTGGATGCTGGATGTTTCGCGTTGCCGCGTGCCGACAATGCGAACTTTGCGGGAGCTGGTGGGGGTTCTCGAACGGTGGCGGATCAATCAGTTGCAGCTCTACACGGAGCATACGTTTGCTTATCCGGGGCATGAAGGGGTGTGGGGGGATGCCTCGCCGCTCTCGGCGGAAGACTACCGGGCTTTGGACGGGTATTGTAAGGAGATGGGGATCGAGCTGGTGCCGAACCAAAATTCCTTTGGACACTTCGAGCGTTGGCTCAAACATCCCGAGTACAAGCATCTTGCGGAATCTCCGGATGGATTTCACCATTTCAGTGGGCGGCGTTGGCGACATGGCACAACCTTGTTTCCGGGCAAGGAGAGCCGGGCTTTTGTTCGTTCCCTGTATGCTGCCCTTTTGCCGCAGTTTTCGAGTCCGCTCTTCAACATCGGGGGTGATGAACCATGGGAGCTGGGCCTGGGTCGTTCGGCGGAGCGTTGCCGGGTCGAAGGCAAACTCGCGGTTTATCTTTCGTTTCTGAGGGACTTAATGGCGGATGCCCGGGCGCACGGGCGCACGCCCCAGTTCTGGGCTGATGTGCTTTTGGAGGAAGGCGGCCAGGGGGCGGACGTTCCGGCGGAGGCGATTCCCCTGATCTGGGGATATGAGGCGGATCATCCTTTTGCCGAAGAGGCGGCGCGGATTGCCGGAACCGGCCGGCGGTTCTACATTTGTCCCGGCACTAGTTGCTGGAATTCCCTTGGCGGGCGATTGCACACGGCTCGCAAAAATCTCCAGCGAGCGGCCGAGGCCGCCGTTGCCTACCGCGCCGAGGGTCTGCTCATCACATCCTGGGGCGACGGGGGGCACCATCAGCCATACGCCGTATCCTTGGCCGCCCTGGCACTGGGGGCGGCGCGGGGTTGGGCGGCTGCAGCAGACCCGGCACGGGGGCTGATTCCGGCACTGGCCGATGCCTTTTCCGCACAGCCTTCCTTCGTCGAGGCGCTCTTGAAGCTGGGTGACCTGAGTGGACGCGTGGGACCCGGGCGCTTTAACCGGAGCGCGCTTTCCGACCTTTTGCACGCGGAAGACATGGCTCTACCGGCTGTCACCAAGGACCTGCCGTTGGATGATCTGGAGGCCGCCGCCGCCACCTTGAAAGCAGTGAATGGCGACTTGATTGAAACGTCCGCGAACGACCTTTGCGCGGGGGTTGATGTGGCCGCAGGGCTCCTTTCGCTCGCGGTTGACCGGGGGCGGTATTTTCTCCGGCGGGAGCTGACGCCCCATGCGCCGAAAATGCGCATCCGTCTGAATGATTTGCTGGGGCGATATGAGGCGGCCTGGTTAGCCAACAGTCGCCCGGGCGGGCTGCACGAAAGCAGTGGGCATCTGCGCAAACTGGCCGACCACCTATAAAAAAAGGGCGTGCCCGAAAGCACGCCCTTGAAAAGACCTTTTGTAGCGAAATCGCTTACTTGCGCAGACGGCGGCGAACCACCACGAGGCCAATGGCCAGCAACCCGAAGAGCGCCGCGTAGGTCGAGGGCTCGGGGATGATTTGCAAGTTGTTCACATAGCTCAAGGAGTTTTGGCTGCGGATTTCAAAATTAGTGCCCGCGCCAATGGCGATGTTATCCAAGCCGGAGATCATACCGATGCTAACGTTATTGACGAAGAACTCCGCCGATTGGGCAAAGCCACCGACGACAGAATATTCCATGCGGAAGTTGAACCACTCGTTGAATGGAATCGTGACACCGGTGAGAGAAACGTTGGTGCTCGGGTTCTCCCGGATTTCGATTTCTCCGAGGGTTGCTTTAATGGAAAGGAAGTTATCCCAGCCATTGAAACGCATAAAAAGCTCCGCCGGGTCAGCAGCTGCACTTTCTGGCTCCATCCAAGCGTCAAAAGAGATGGCTGGCGGGGTTCCGATTGATGGCACTGACACAAATGCATTCATTTTTGAAGTAGCAGAACCCTCAAGAGCCAGCCACTGGTCGTTGAACGGATCCGAAGGGTTGGAAACGATCTGGGCCTTTTCTGTGGCATTTGCATTCCCGAACCAGCCGTTTTGGCCGACGATGCTTCCGGTGCTGAAATCCGGCGGGTTGAAGTTGAAGGACTGTTGAGCGGAGACAGAAACGGCCAAGCAGGCGGTCGCTGCCAACGAAGAGAGAAGGAGGAATTTTTTCATAAGGCTTGGGTTTGATACAAGGATTGAGGTTAGGCCGACAGGTTCTCCAAAAGCGAAGAAACCGCCAACGAAAAGACGTTCAATCATGGGAGACCGAAACAGGCAAGGCTTTTCGCTTTGTTTCTTTGGGGAGAATTCAACGCATCGCCCCGACAGGCCGCGCGAGGGGATTGACGGTGCGGACCGGGTGTGCAGGGTGGAGGGAATGGATGCGGATGCTAAAGAGGCGGGTGCGGTGGTGACGGGTGCAGTGGCTTCGAGCATCACGCGGCCCTTGAATTTTCGATCATTGCTCCGGCGACAACCCGGTCTGCGTTGGTCGGGATTGCCCTTTGTCGATCTGACGATGATTGCGGCTTTCCTGGCCCTGGGGGCGTCGCCGTTTTTGTTTATTCCAGGGGCGGAAGTGGACTTGGTGGAGGTCGAGACGGGTTTATTGGGTAGCCGGGCACCGGCTGCGGTGCTGACGGCGGGAGCCAATCAGTTGTTTTTCTTTGAGGGGCTCAAGGTTGACCGGGAAGCCTTGTTGGCAACTCTGGCGGCCTATGTGGCCAACCATCCGGGGGAGACGCGGCGTCTCCTTCTGAAAATCGATCAGGATACGCCTTTGGAGGATGTTTTCCGAATATTGGAAACGGCGCGGCGGGCCGGTTTCAGCTCCGTGCATCTGGCGGCTGACGAGCGGCGCCGGGAAGAGGGGGGACCCCGATGACGGGGCCACGGTGGCGGAGGCCGACCCCTTTGGCCCTTGCTGCGGTTGCCGGCGGAGTGGTCGTGCATGGGGTCGCTTTGTTGGTCTTTCGGGTGCCGGTGCCCCTCCCGCCTGTGGGCGACGAGCCGCGTCCATTTGTGCAACTGGCCCGGACTGGAGAGGGCGCCGAAGCGGCGGCTTTGGCGGCGGAGGCCCTTCTCTTTGACTCCGCGCCGCTGTTTTTGCCCTCTCCTCTGAATGCCGGGGGAACTTTTGATGATGTCGCCCGGCTGGAGGACAAAGCCAATCTCTTTGATCGCTTTGAGGCAGCCGTGCGCCTGGATTCAGTTGGTTTAGAGCATTTGCCGGGGGCGGCCTTGACCGGTTCGCCGGGAGAGACGGATTGGCTTGCGGGCGAACCATTGATCCAGCCCCTGGCGCGGTTTGGGGAGACGCGGCGGGTCGAAGCACCTCTTCTGGGTGGCCCGGTGGTTTTGGTGGAGGGATTGGATGGATCACCCCTCCGGATGCGCTTCACAATACCGCGCGAGTTTGCGGACAACTTGCCCCAGGGCATGTGGCAGTCGGCGCGCTTTCTCGTTCACACCAGTGCTTATGGATCGCTGGGACTTCCGCTGCTGGAGAGAAGCTCCACCGTGGTGGCTCTCGATGAAATGCTTCGCGCTTACTTGGCAAGCGATGCGTTCTTGAGTGCCCTCCCCACGGGATATTTCCGGGTGACCATCCACCCGTGAGGCTTTGGGGTGGATAGCTGAAGTTTTTTCTTTTGTTGAGGGAGCAGGGGAGGGATGCTCAGGTTTGGGCGTTTCCCGGTCTGGCGCGCAGGCTCTTTTTATCGTCGCAAACCCGGAACGATACAGCGCACATAAGGGCTCATTTCCGGACCGTGACGGACAGGCGGCTGCGAACCTCTGCCCGCCCAGGGCGACGAAGTCGGCGCGCGAATGTCTGCGCGTTCTCATCCGCCGCGGGTCGACCGCTGAAGGCAGGTCGACTACCGCAGCCCGTATCCATCCGTAGGCAAAGTAGTCCGGCGGATTCATCGCCGGACCGTGACGGACAGGCATCTGCGAACCTCTGCCCGCCCAGGGCGACGAAGTCGGCGCGCGAATGTCTGCGCGTCCTCATCCGCCACGGGTCGAC
>JAFIGE010000255.1 GCA_020831585.1 Opitutales bacterium
CTCTGCAGCGCCCTATTCGCCGCAACCGCATAATCACACACGAACCAAACTCGAGCGCACGCTTCCAGCGTGCAGCATCCCCGTGGCGCCGGAGCTCGCTCCGGCCTCCCGAGCCCAAACCCCAAAAGTGAAACAGACATTGCTACGCCATCTCCGGCTTCGCCTACGTCCTGTCTGTGCCACCCCCCGAGCCCAAACCAACCTCCACCACTCCAACACTCCACCACCCCCAATCCAAAGCCCCCTGAAGGCCAATGGGATGCCCGTCCCGCCCCGAGCGGAATCATTGCCGCCCTAAAGCCTCCAGCCTACAGCCTGCAGCCTCACCCCCTCCCCTCCAGCCTACAGCCTCCAGCCTACAGCCTACCCCCCATCTCCGCACGCTCCGAATCCCGCGAAGAACTCGCCGCCCGCCAAACCGCCGCCCGCGAGCAACTCCCGCAACTCCTCGCCCAGGCCGCCGCCCAGGGAAAGCAAGTCTACTGGGACGCCACCCTCGACGACAAAACCACCGCCGAGTGCCAGTCCCGCCACGGCAAACCCTACGGCGAAGCCTGGTCCGACCCGCCCCCCATCCACTTCAACTGCCGCTCAAAGCTGGAGATCCGGTGAAAAGTCACCGCGGATCTGCGGTGTTGCCTAGATACCCAGCATATAGACGTGAAGCATGGCATTAACCCTTGCCCCCAACGTCTTTTCGTTCCTTCGTGACGATCTCGATCTGAAAGCGATCGAAGCGCAGATTTCCTATTTCGGCCCGAAAGCGTTCACCGATCACAGTGAGATCGCTCTGAATTCCGCTCCCAGCTCTAAGTAGAGCAACGTGTGGTTGAAAGTGTCTCGCGCCAAACGCATTTTTACGGTGATCGCTTGGGGGCCGAAATCCGTGAACCCACTTTGTCTCGTATTTAAGAAGTCTTTCTCTATACGCAAGAACTTCGGCCATAGCGCAACTCTGTCGGTGAATTCGGATACCTACCTTTCTTCGCGCGGGATCGATGTTAGGACGAGGATTCTCTCCACCAGGAGCCATCACCATGAATCTAGTTTCGTTTGCAGGGCAAACCACAATGGCCTCTTCATCAGTTGGCTCAACACCCCGCATCGGTCGGCGAGCATGGTAGATTGTAAGATGCATTCTTCGCACAATCTTTCTTGCTGGAATGCCAAATTCCCGAACAAAAAATTCACTAATTCGCTCCCGATCCGCCCCGGCCAAAATCAGTTGAGCCCAAACTTCGGTATAAAGACGTTCTTGGTGCATTTCTTGTCGAACCTCAGCACGAGTCTCGGAAACACATTGCTCGGTTACCTACGTTGACTCTATGAGGTTTATTTGATCAGTCTATTTTTGGCAATTTTAAGTTCGTATAACAATGCTTATGAAGCGTTTCTTCCGCTAGTGATCTAAAGGTCGGGAAAAGCTCATCAGTCCTTCGCCGTTCATCATCTTCGTCAAAGTAAAAGTATTCGATAGCCTGCACAACTCCCTCGGAAGAATTCAGCATTAAATCTTCAACCTCCTCATCTATATCAATTTCTTCTTCGATCTGCTTTGCTCTTAATGATGCAAGATCTTCAATTTCTCGACTAGATTCGTGATAATTGACCCTAAACACAGTCCATCCTATTTTGCTAAGCCGAGAATCCCTTTCTTTGTCGTTTTCTACATCATGATATTTTATACTATCTGCCTCTATACCGATTCGAAGATAGGGATTCGCAAAGTCAATAAAGTAGCTAAAAACAGGGAACTCTGGGTAAAACACAACTTGATTTGACCGTATAGAATACCACAAATTTTTTTCGTTACTGTTGAATTTCCAGTCGAAAGGGTAAACATCAACCCAGCTTCTTTTTGACCGAGCGCTTAGTTCCATTATTTCAGGCATTACCTCCATGTAGTATTGCCTAATAACTGCTTGTCTTTCGAAAAACTTTTGCGCAACTCGATATCTTTCTTCAAGTTCGTTATGGATGAGGATTTTCTTTATATTAAGCATGAGAACTTCCGTTTCAGAACGTCAATAGTCTAACCCCGCGTACCTGGAGACCACCTTCGAAAGCAGATTTATGGGGTTAGCTACGAAACTACTGTCGCATCTGCGCTGGTCAAAGCTCTTTAACCCCCTCCCTGCTAGTCGCATTTTAATCATATATCGAGGCCATCAAGTGCTTTATCAAGCTCGTGCTTGATTTGCTTCTCCTTTTGCATTTCTCTAACCCTTTGAGCTGCGACCCTGCGAAGAAAATCTCTATATTTCGCATTCGAAGTTTCAACATCCTGTTTTATGTCGGAGAGATGATACTCCTTCACCTCTTCAGGAACACAGTGAACAACAATATACCTGCCTTCAACCCAGGCGTGGCGCCACATCGAGTGACGGGGAAACTGCCGCTCTGCGTCAAAAATCTCGGTCCATTCCCTCGGAGGGTTTCTCGACAACTCAAAGTAGACATGGTACAAAGACTTATCTGGATTCGGACGGTAAAGCTTTGACTTATCGATGCCTCGAATCGCGATGTCATCAAACCCAAGAAAATCATGATCCTGCTGAGCGGCCTTCGAGGAAGCCTTTGGGGTAGCCATCGTTGTAGTCGGCGGCTCAGCCATCGTCGGAACCGAGACACCAAGAGCATGCAAAACCCTCAGAAACGGTCCATCAAAATCATCGGGATTCGTGAAATCTGCGTACAACTTGTCAGCAAGAAATGAAGGGATTTTGCAGCTATCAATCAAAATAGGGAGAACCACCACTTGCTTCCCTCCAATCTCCTTGCCCATCGCGATGGCTAGCTCCTTCTGAACCCAACTCGATTTCACCGAGTTATGGGACAGTATTGCGCCCACAAAATCTGACTCTTGAATCGCTGAGGAAATCTTTGCAAGCAACGAGTCGCCGATTCTAAGTTCCGCTTCATCAATCCACACTTTAACGCCAACTTGGGAGAGTTTCTCCGCCAGTTTCCTTGCGAAGAAATTATCATTTGAACTATGGCTTAGGAACAGAGATGGCATGGAATTCTTTACTGACTACATCGAAAGCAGACGTGCCTTTGGTGTTGCTCGCTCTGGTTCGTTGATTACTTATTTTTGTTCGAGTATAAATTCGAGTTCAGCTTCCTCTGAGAACGCAAAAATTAGGTCATATTCAGAAGGTAAAAGCTGACTGATCGAAATAGATTCGATTATTCCACTATCGGGAATATCAAAATTAATGCTCCGGAAATATTCCGCATGCTTTTTGGGCATTTTGAATCCGAATGAGCCATCGTGCCCTGTTCCATCGATGTTGACGGCATATAATTCTTTTCCCTTTCCATTCGCCTTCGAATACACCGCCGCATGCTTTTTAGTCATTGTGGATGTATTTGCTGCATCAACCCGATATGAATTCCTTGTGCCTGGGATTAGCTGGTAGCAGTTCCAATCCAAGAGCAGCTTTTCTATTTTTTCTCTTTTAGATTCGCTGTCCCAAAAATCTTTGAATGCGATTACCATAGTTTAATTTTTGATAAACAAGTTAGCAGGGTATTTTCGAGAAATTGCCTCCTTCCTCCCCTCCCCGCAACAAAATTCCGCTCCCCGCACCCATTTTCGTAAATCCCTCCCTTCCGCTCCCCTTCTCCCAACTCTCCAAGCCCCTTTGATTCCCAGACCGGGCAAGCCGGTCCTCCCCACCCATCCCCGCAAGCCGGTCCTCCCCACCCATCCCCCCAACCCCCCTTCCCGAGTGGAAGGGGGGCTTTTCTTCGCCGTCCCGGAAAATTCCGGGCCTCGATGCGTGCCCCGCCGCTCATCGCAAGCGACCGCGCCCGGGCACGCCCGGCGCACCGCGCCTCCCTCCAATCCCCCGCCACCGCGCCAGGCTCCCGAACACGGGATCCCTGCGCGAAGGCGTCCACCCAATCCCGGCACACGCTGTTTGACGCTCATTCTTCGCGTCAACCAGCCCGCGTGCCCCACGCCCGCTCTCCGGACGCAAGCGCCCGTCGCTCACCCTGCCCACCCAATCCCCTGATCCCGGCACGCGCTGCTGACGCTCATTCTTCGCGTCAGCAGCCTACGCGTGCCCAACCCCCGTCCTCCACCCCTCCACAACTCCTGCCTCAACCTCTCCGCGCTCTCCGCGCCCTCAGCGGTTCCCAAACCCGAGCAAAAGCCAGTGCCCCAGCCCTCCGTGCCTTTGCGCCTCCGTGAGAGATAATCCAGAGCCCAAACCAGAGCATAAGCCAGTGCCCCAGTCCTCCGTGCCTCTGTGCCTCCGTGGTAAAAACCACCCGAGCAATAGCCCCAGCCAGAGCATAAGATCCGTGTTCATCAGTGATATCAGTGGTTAAAAAAACCGAGCCCAAGCCTCCCCTGCAAAGCCCCCGTATCCACCACTCCAATACTCCACACTCCAACCCCCCCCTTAGGATTTAGGATTTAGGGTTTAGAATTTCCCCCTCCACCCCTCCTCAGGTTTCCGATTTCAGCCCTCATCCTTCCCCAAGCCTCCGTCATCATCCATCACCCATAAGCCATCGTTAAGTCACCGCGCTTCGCGTCCTCCGTCTCTCCAGCCCCCTTACCCTGCATCCCGCCAAGCGGATGCAAAGATTGTGCGCCACCCCTGCTCCAGGTTCAAGAGCCCAAACCAACCTCCACCACTCCAACACTCCACCACCCCCAATCCAAAGCCC
>JAFIGE010000044.1 GCA_020831585.1 Opitutales bacterium
CGGGGATGGAGGTGCTGACGTATTGCTTTATGGCTAATCACTTTCACATCTTCGTAAGGCTGGATCCGAAGGAGACGGAAAACCTGGATGATGCGGGGCTGGTGGGGCGCTTTCGGGCGCTCTATGGTGGGACGCGGTGCGCTTCGCTGGGGTTGGATGCGGATGATCTGGAGGTCATTCTGAGGAAAAACGGAGGCTCCGCAGAGGGGATCAGGCGACGCTTGAAGGCGCGGATGGGGGATGTATCGGTCTTTATGCGGGAGGTGAAGACGCGGTTTACTTTGTGGTATAACGGGGAGCGTGGAACGGTGGGGACTTTCTGGGCGGAGCGTTTCCGCAGTGTCATCGTGGAGGCGGATACGGAGGCGCAAAGGATGGTGGCGGCTTACATCGATTTGAACCCGGTTCGGGCGGGGTTGGTGGCGGATGCGGGTGCCTATGCTTTCAGCGGTTTCGGGGAGGCCTGCGCAGGTGGCTCGGCCGCGCGACGGGGAATCGCCCGGATCGAGGGTAGGATGGCCTGGACGAGCAAATGGCACGAGCGCTACAAGGCGCGCTTATGCAGCCGTATGGCTCCTGGAATGCGACCTCTTCGGAGAGACCAGGGGAGCGCCGCAGCCGGTGCAACGAAGGAAACGAAGGAGAAGGAGATGGCTGAAGCGGGTCTGGCGGAAGAATCCAGGCTTATCTCGAAAATCCGCGCCTTCAGTGAGAGCTGGGTGGTGGGGTCGGTAGCCTGGGTGGAAAGCTTCTGTGCGGCCGATGGCTGGCTCGGCTTTCGGAGGAAAAGGAAGCCCCAACCGCTCGTGGAGGAAGCCGGTGCAGACTTCGCAATGATCGCGACCGTGGTGAAACGCCACCGAAAAATGTGACAACCTTCGTGGTCACACCCAATTTTCGATCACTCTCCTTTTCCGCTTGCCAAGGGGAGCGCGGCACGGATTGTCTCAACGGTTTGCGTTTAGAGTTCTCCGGCGATGGCCGGACGACTCCGCGGTTCGGTCGCGCCATCCGGAAGGATCGGCGAGGCTTGAAAACGGTGGGACCGGCTGAAAGGCGGGTCCCGCGGGTTCTCCCGGTGGAGGGCTCCTTCGAATCGTGAATGGTCCATACCCACATGTCTAAAGCACAACTCGATAAAAAATCCGTCATTGACGAATACAAGACCCACGGCACCGACACAGGTTCGGCCGAGGTGCAAATCGCTCTGCTCACCCAGCGCGTGAACCACCTCACCGAGCACCTGCGCACGCACCGGAAGGACTTCCACAGCCGCCGTGGCCTCATTGCCATGACGAGCCGCCGCCGGAAGCTCCTCGACTACATCAAGAGCCACGATCTCGATAAATACAAAGAGATCATTGAGCGTCTGAAGCTCCGCCGCTAAGCGCGCGCTTGCCCCTCTTTTTTTTTTCGGGGAAGGCGGTGGCCTCCGAAAAGGCCGCCCGCCTTCCCCTTTTTTCTTTCCTCTCCCGGAAAATACCCCGAATCTACTAGAATTCCAATTTCCGCAATCGTCCCCGGCTCCTGTAGGAAGTCCGCCTGCGGATTCCCCGAAATCCGCAGGCGAGCTTCCTAAAACGCTGGCGATGGTTGCAACCCAACCCGCTGCTTTGCCATCCGGGCAAATCAGCAAAAAGAAGAACAGCAACCATGTATAAACAAAAACACTCCGTCACCGTAGAAGAATACGGCATGACCTTCCAAACAGGCTCCCTGGCCAAGCAAGCCTCCGGGGCCGTTACCATCCAAGTGGGCGAAACCGTGGTCTTTGTCGCCGCCGTAGCCGCCACGAAAATCCGGGAGGGGCAGGACTTCTTTCCCCTCCAAGTCGACTACCGCGAAAAGTTCAGCGCCGCCGGCCGCCTTCCCGGCGGGTTTTTCAAGCGCGAGGGCCGTCCTTCCGAAAAGGAAATCCTCACCTGCCGCCTAACCGACCGTCCCCTCCGTCCGCTCTTCCCCAAAGGCTTCATGAATGAAGTTCAGGTGCAGGGCCTCCTCCTCTCCGCCGACCTTCAGAATGAGCCCGATATCCTCATGCTCAACGGAGCCTCGGCCGCCCTCCTCTGCTCCGATATTCCCTGGAATGGCCCGATTGGTGCCATCCGCCTTGCGCTCGTGGACGACGAATACATCGTCAACCCCACCCACGCGCAGATGTTTGAGTCGGAACTCGACCTCATCTACGTGGGCAACGAAAAGGAAATGATGATGATCGAGGGCTCCGCCGAGGAGATTCCCGACGATAAATTCATCGAAGCCCTCGAATTTGCACAAAAGGCCATTCAGCCCATCATCAAGGCCCAGCGCGAACTTGCCAAAATGGCCGCAAAGGAAAAGCGCAGCTTCGAACTCTTCGAAGTCACGCCGGAAAACCTCACCTTTACCCGCGAAATCGTCGGCGACCGCATGGCCGAAGCCGTCTTCAAGGAAGTGAAATCCGAGCGCGAAGCCGCCGTGAGCCTCCTCAAGGACGAAGTCGCGGAAAAGATGAAGGAGCGCGATGGCGACGATTTCCAAAGCACCCAGGTGATGCTCGCTTTTGAAGTGCTTCAGGAGGAAGTCTACCGCTCCAACATTCTCAAGTCGGGCAAACGCGCCGACGGGCGCTCCCCCACCGATTTGCGCGATATCGAGTGCCACGTGGGTGTGCTCCCGCGTGTTCACGGGTCCGCCATCTTCCAGCGCGGCGAGACACAAAACATCGCCATCACCACTCTTGGCGTGGCTGGCGACGTGCAATCGATGGACGGCATCACGGGCGGACCAAAGGAAAAGAGCTTCCTCCTCCACTACAACTTCCCGAATTACTCCGTCGGCGAAACCGGCCGCATCATGGGCCCGGGCCGCCGCGAAATCGGGCACGGCGCGCTCGCTGAACGCTCCCTCCTGCCCGTCATTCCCCCGGAAGACGAATTCCCCTATACCATCCGCGTGATCTCCGAGATCATGGAGTCCAATGGCTCCACATCGATGGCCTCGGTTTGCGGCGGCTGCCTCTCCCTTATGGATGCCGGGGTGCCCATCACCGATCTCGTCGCCGGGATCTCCGTGGGCCTCGTCACTGAGACCGATAAGAAGGGCGCGATCAAGAAACACGTTGTGCTCTCTGACATTATCGGCGCGGAAGACCACTTCGGGGACATGGATTTCAAAATCTGCGGCACGAAAAACGGCATCACCGGTTTTCAGCTCGACCTCAAGATCAAGGGGCTCCCGCACAAGATCGCCGTCGAGTCGATCAACCGCAACCGCGAGCTGCGCCTGAAGATTCTCGACATCATGGCCGCCACCATGGGTGAGCCGCGTTCCGAGCTGAGCCCTTACGCGCCCCGCATCAAGACCGTGCAGATCGATCCCGAAAAGATCGGTGCCCTCATCGGCCCCGGCGGCAAAAACATCCGCCGCATTTGCGAAGTCTCCGGCGCGCAAATCGACATCAACGAAGACAACTCCGGCCGCATCAACGTCTACGCCACGAGCGAGGAATCCATGGCCCGCGCCATCGAGGAGATCGAAATGGTCTGCGCCGAGATTGAAGAGGGCAAACTCTACCTGGGCACCGTTCGCGGTATCAAAGAGTTCGGCTGCTTCGTCGAGTGCTTGCCCGGAAAAGAAGGCCTCGTGCACGTTTCCGAACTCGCCGATTTCCGCATCAACCGCGTCGAGGACGTCTGCAGCATGGGCGACCAGATGTGGGTCAAGTGCGTCGGCATCGACGACAAGGGCCGCGTGCGCCTCAGCCGTACCGCCGCCCTCGCCGACCGCGAAGGCGAAGCCGACGGCATCAGCGAAAAGGTCGCCGCCGCCAAGGAAAAACATGACTCCCGCCCTCCCCGCGCCGAAGGCGAGGATCGGGGCGATCGCAGTGACCGGGGCGATCGCGGCGGTCGCGGGCGCGACCGTGATCGCGGTGACCGAGGCGGACGCGGCGGCGATCGCGGCGGTGATCGCGGCGGTGATCGCGGCGGCCGCGGGCGCGACCGCGGAGACCGGGGTCCCCGTCGCCGGGGCGGTCGCGATGGCGAACGCAGTGACCGCGGAAGTCCCGCTCCCCGTGAAAACACCGACGCCGCTCCCCGCGAAAACAGCGACGCCGCTCCCCGCGAGAACAGCGGTGGCGGCGAAGATTGATTTGCCTGGCGCAATCCAACTTCCTTTTAAACGGGTGCCCCCACGGGCACCCGTTTTTTTTGGCACGCAGCCTGCGCAGGTTTCATCTGTGTTCCTCAAAAACTTGCCCTTTCTCATCCGGAGCCTGCGAGTTACAGGTAAACCAACTTTGAGATCGCAACGACCGCACAATCGCATTGCCATGATCGGATAAAATCATCTCTACGAAAGGTCGCCGGAAGCTGGGCGGGCAGAGTGACCGGAGCGTGCCCCCCTCCTCAGCGTCCTGCCCCCTCCGACCTCACCTCTCACCCCACCCCTTCTTCGTTTTCGACCTCCTGCCACTGCATGATTTTTTCCACAATCCGCTTTTTCGTTTTGGTAGCCATCAGCACCCTTCCGGCTATCACTCCCGCAGCGGTCGCCGCCACCCTCGCCTGGTCGCCCGAAAGCGGTCCCGATGGTCTCTGGTCAACCACCGCACCAAACTGGTTGGATGGTGCCGAGCGAAACCCTTGGATTGCGGGCGCGGACGCCTGGATTGCCTTAGCTCCCGCAAACCTTACCCTCTCCGGAGCGATTGAGGCGAGCGCCGTCGACTTCGCCACGACCGGCCACACGCTCTGGATCCATCGCTCCGAAAACGCTCTCCTGCGCGCGGATTTGCTCAGCGGAGAACCCATCATTCGCTTCGGAGGGCTCATTCCGGCCAACGCCGATGCCCACCCCGATCCCGATCTGGCGCGCGCGGCGGGGCTCTGGTTCACGCCAAAGGAGAACTTCCGCCTCGAGGCCGACCTCGTTCCTTTCGGGGAGGGTTCCCCTATCCTCGGCGTGCGCGGGGCGGGCGGGATCGTGGACTTTGCAGGCAAATGGGTGGCCGACACGGGCTCCATCATCTCTTGGGTAATCCTCGATGAGGCCGGCCACTTGCGCTTTGCCCCGGAGGCCGATATGCGCTTCATCCGCGAGTCCTTCTACACCCTCCAACTTTGGGTCAACGGCGATGGCACAGGCACCCTCGAACTGGATGAGGACTTCATTGCCGACCGCACCGAGCGCGGGGCCGTGCGGCTCGGTATCGGCTCCATCCGCATGGGCGCGGGCACCCTTGTTACCCACAACACCGCCAGCCTCCCCCTCGGCTACCGCCCGCAGGCCAACGGCACCGTGCAGACCAACGGCCACATGGCCTTTGAGGACAACCCCGGCACCCGCTGGATCACGCGCACGCACCCGCAGGTCTACCCGGGCGCGGTTTGGATTTATCAGGATATGGAAGTGCGCACCGAGGCCGACCTCACCCACGTCGGCGTGACCGAAGTCGCTTTTGACTATACTGCCCTCAATGGCTGGACGCTCTTCGCCCCCGTTACGGTGACCAAGACCGGACCCGCCCGGCTCGCTCTCGGTGGGGACCAATCCTACCCCGCAGGCGCGGCCTTCCGCGTGGAAGAGGGAACACTGGAATTTCTCTTACCACCCTCGAACGGCCTACCCCTGGCAGGCGGAAGCGCGAACCTTGCCGTCAATGTCCAGGAAAACGCCCGCCTCAGTTGGCAAACCCATGGCGGCCTCCGCAAACTCCACCTCGACGGCAGGCTCGATCTTGGCGGCGTCCTTCAAATCGCTGGAGATACCGCCACCTGGACGCCCTCCAGCGCGACGCGCATCCTCCTTTCCCCCGAGAGCCCCCCGGCTCTTATCCGCACCAGTGGCACCGCCACCATCGGCGGCACCTTGATCGTGGAACGACTGCCGGATTGGTATCCCGACTCCGGATACAGTTGGACCGTGCTCGAAGCCACAGCACTCAACGGCCAGTGGATCCTCGACGACCGCACCGGTATGGGCCTGCAATTCGACAACACCGCCACTGCCGTCCGCCTCATCGCCACGAGCGCCCCGCCTCCCCAACCCGGCGAGATTTTGCTCGCGGACGATTTCTCCGGTGACCTTAGCGCGTGGGCGGACCTCTCCACCGTTCCGCTTTGGGGAGATCCCGTCATGCACGGCAGCGCCTTCGAACAGGTCGGCGATGTCATCCGGCTCATCCGCTCGGGGCCGCGCGACACCCGGCACTTCACGGCTTACCTCAACCCACTGGGCCTCAAGACCTTCACCGCACTCGACCACCGTTTCAACGAACCCATCGACCGCACCACGAGCCAACTCACCATCGATTTCCGCCTCCGCTGGCCCACGCCCACGGCATCCAGCGGCGAAGGCGGGCGTTTCATCATCTCCCTCAATCATGCTTATCCCGAAGGCGGTCTCGACCTCACGCCCGAGGATACGCCCGGTTCGCGCTGGAACGACTTTTCTGCTCCTTGGTGGGCGCGCCCTGCTTACCATGTGCGTCTGCGCAACAGCAGCACCGGCGCAGGTCCCAGCTTTCTCCAATACGGCGGCGGCGCGGCGCTCCTCGGCGAATATGAGCGCACCCCGCAGTGGTGGCTCCCGGGCTTCATCTCCGGCGCGGGCGGCATCGCTCCCGGCGCGGGCGAGGACTTTCCCGCCAACAGTTGGGTGCGCACCTCCAACGGCATGGCGAGCGACACCTTCACCACCTTCCGCTACCGCATCTTACCCGACCGGCAGGAACTTTGGCGGGATACCAATGACGATGGTATCCTGGACCCCGACGAACTTGTCGCCGTGATGCCCCTCCCGACCGAAAGCGACGCCCCTTTCTACAACACCTTCCCGACCCTCGAAGGCCTCCGCCTCTTTTGGAGCGGGGTCGATGACAATGGCCCCGGCACCGGACAGGTGGAAATGGATTGGATCGTCGTCACCCACAGCCAAAACCTCCCGCCACCGCTGTTGCCGGACCCGACCGATTTGCCACCGTCCTCGTCGACGGGCGCGCGCCCATTCGCCTTGATGCCTCTGCCAGCAGCGATCCAGAGGGCGATGCGCTCACCTACCTCTGGTGGTTAAACGGCTCCCCCGTCCACTTCGGCGGTGAACCCGCAACCGATCTTCTCACGCCGCCGGGCGAACATCTCGTAACTTTATGGGTAACGGATAGGGCGGGCAACCGAGCGGCTGATCAGTTCCTTCTCACCGTTGTCGAGGGCAACGCCCGCCCAACCGCGCGAGCGGGTCAGGACCGCAGCGTCACAGCCGCCAACGGCTGGTTCGCTGCAGTGATGCTCGACGGCTCGGCCTCCAGCGACCCGGACGGCGAAATCCTTCGCTACCGCTGGACCATGGATGGCGGCACCCGCGTGCTTTACGATGGACCGGATGCGACCGTCGATGTTGGTCTCGGTATCGGCACCCGCCGCATTGCCCTGACCGTTTGGGACAACGACGGCGCCATCGCCACCGATGAAGTTCGCATCGATATCCTCCCCCCCCTTACCGGCCAACCCGACACCCTCCTTTACCGGGAAAACTTCTCCCGCGATCCCGACGCCGGGGAAGTCGGCGTGAATGCCGTCGGTTGGGCGCTCACCCAATTCAACGGCCAGCCGGTCATCACCAATGCCCATCGATGCATCAACACGGCTGGGTCCGACAGCTTTCTCCCACGCGTGAACAGCAACCCCACCGGCCTCGAATACGATGAGCCCAACGCCCTCGGCCACGTCTGGATGAACCAGATGCCCTTCCTCAACGCCTCCCCGTCCGAATGGATGCTCTGGACGGATGAGTTTGCCATCGACCGTCAAAGCTGGGACCTCGCCTCCTTCCTTTTCCGCGCACGCGACGAAAGCACGTCCGAAGGCGGCGTGCAAAACGTTCCCGCTGTGCGCATCGACGGCCAATGGTATCTGGGTTGGGATTTGCGCGTGGAGTCCTTCTTCAACTTCTGGCGCTCCTACACAATCAATATGAGCGAGAGCGGCTGGTATCGCTTCGACCCCTCCCCCAGCTTCAGCATCCTCAACGCCACCCGCGTCGACAGTCTCCCGGCGGGCGAGATCGAAGCCTTCGGCCTTTACTTCCGCAAACTCTTCGGATGGCACGTGAACCGCATCGACAATTTCGAGGTCTGGGTGCGGCCCCGCGCTCCGCTCGATCCTTATGGACAATGGCTCGCCCGCCACTTTCCGCCCACGCGCCTCGCCCTTGCGCAGGAAACCGGACTCTGGGGACCCGAAGACGATGCTTCCGGCGACGGCCTGCCCAACTATGTCGCCTTCGCACTCGACCGCGATCCCTTCATTCCCGGATCTGGTGTCTCCGGGCGGGACCACACGCTCGAAGACCTCGGCGAGGGCTGGCGCGCCCGTCTGCGCATCAATCCAGCCGCTACAGCCGCTAGGAATGTGACCATCGCCCTCCAGTTTAGCACCGACCTCATTGCTTGGACCATTCACCCTTCATCCGGCAATGCCGTAACCGACATCCACGGAATCCATTGGCTGGAGTGGGGCATTCCCAGTGCAACCGGAGAGCCTGCTATGTTCGTGCGCTGGAGCTTTGAAGATAGCCATCAATAGGCTCGCGTGAAAGGCAGCCGGCCGGGTTTCTCGCAAACGTCTTGCCTTTGGCACTGCTTGTGCTTACCCCATCGATAAGTTTAACTACAGGAGGTTACCACCATGCACCGATCACGTCATTTTCTTTCGGAAGACGATTTGGCCTTCATTCAAGAGACTCTGGCAAAAACGCCAGCTGATCGCGATGCTCTCTTGGAACTGCTTATCGATCCGGATGAAGCCGACAAGCTTTTGGACCATCCGGCATTGTTCAACGCGTGTGACCGCCCCAGGCTTACCGGGAACCTTTCCCTTCGCCTTTTTTTCTACATTCGTCTTCGGAAAGTGTTCTCTACCTTAGGTGTGGATGATCGCGATTTGGCCGACTACGTGGCCTGTCAACTCGCCGAAGCGGCGCACCGTGACCGTTGGCTCTTTCCGTTTTCCCAGACACGGGAACCCATGCTCTACGCGATCGAGTATTTCCGGGATGTCGAAACCGCTTCCGGCAGCCAAGCTTTCTTCCTCCACGCCTCCGCCGGCAACCATTACCTGTTCATGACCGGTCTTTTCGCCCCCTTCCTCGAGAAGCGTAAAGCCCGGCGCGGTGCCCCGGGCCCGGCCTTCTACGAATCCCTCGGCGCCCGCTCCTACGCCAAAGCCCGCGACCACCGCCTCGCCCGCGAATACGGCATGGTCGAACTTTTCGACCACCTCTCCTCCTCCTTCCCCCACCTCCGCGCCGCCCTCGCCACCGAAGCCAATCTCTGGCGCAAAGCCTCATAAAAATCAATAAAATATATTTCAGAAATTTTAACTTGCCAAACAACTCACCTTTTGAAAGAAGGCGATCATGTCAAAATACACGCAACGACCGATGGTGAATGAAGAAGTGTGTGTTCATGCGATGTCGCGGGTGATTCAGAAGCGGTTTTTGATCGATGAACCGGGGATGGAGGAGATGCGGCGAATACTGCGGACGCAGGCGGAGTTTGCCGGGATGGAAGTGATCACATTTTGCTTCCTCAAAAACCACTTCCATATACTTCTGCACGTGGATCCCGAGCAGGCATGCGAGAACGTAACAGACGAAGAACTGTTGCGGCGCTTTCGGGCACTCTACGGGTCAAAACGGTCGCCCTCGCTGGGAGCAGATGCAGAGACACTGGAGGCACTGCTGAAAAGGAATGATGAACGGGCGCAGACGGCGCGAAAACGCCTTAAGGCGCGGATGGGCGACGTTTCCGTGTTCATGCGTGAGCTGAAAACCCGATTCACTTTTTGGTACAATGAGCACTACAAGACCGTGGGAACATTCTGGGCCGAACGCTTCCGCAGCGTCCTCGTGGAACCGGGCTCCCTTGCACTGAAGGCCGTCGCGGCTTACATTGATTTGAATGCGGTTCGCGCAGGCCTAACCGATTCCCCCCAGCACTACCGATACTGCGGACTGGGGGAAGCCAACCTGAAAAACCCAATCGGTCGCCGCGCCCAAACCGCATACGAATGGCTCCACCGAAGGAAGAAAGGTCGGAAGCTTGCCCAATCACTCGAAGCCTCAACCTTTGAGGATTATGAGGCGTATGTGAATCGGATCTTAGAACAGATACATCGGGAACAAGAGGCGCTGGCGATCACCAAATCCCGGGCTTCAAATGAAATGACAGTAGAGGAGAGCGCGGCCACTCTCAGCTACAACACAAACGCGGGAGCCGTCGGCAGCGCCACGTGGATAGAGCGCATCTGCGCAGCGGATGGCGTTTTCGGTTTCCTTCATAGGAGAAAGAGGCCAGCCATCTTACTCGATCCAGATGTCGAAATACACGCTGCCCGACACGGCCGCACCCATGGTTGACCCGAGTCGGCGATTCAAACGTGTTTCCCACGAAACCGGAAGAAAATCTGAATTCCTATTGCCGGTTGCAGCGGGAGATTCTGGAATTGACTCAACAAATTCCCGTCCCCCATCCCCTCTCCCCGATATCTTTTTGCTATGACCGTCAGCGCCGTCGCCCCGCCCACGTTTTCCAGTTTTCTACAGGATCTTGGTCCCAAAGACCGCGCACGCCTGCTTCGTCTGGACAGCACTTCCCGCCGCCTGTTTGCGACAGATGCTTCGGAATATCAGGAAATGCCGCTCGGCGTGGCCTTTCCGAGGACACAGGAAGACGTGGGGACGCTCGTTCGCCTCGCCCATCGCCACCGCATCCCGCTCATCCCGAGGGCCGCTGGAACGTCGCTGGCCGGACAATGCGTCGGCGGTGGTCTGGTTGTGGATGTATCCAGACACCTCACGCACATCATTGATCTGGATGTATCCACACGCCGAGTACGCGTGGAACCGGGCGTGATCCGCAACGAGCTAAACCTCTACCTCGCCGAACACGGCTTACTTTTTGGTCCGGAAACATCCACCGCGAACCGGGCCACCATCGGCGGTATGGCGGGAAACAATAGCTGCGGCTCCAACTCAATCGTTTACGGAAGCGTGCGGGATCACCTGATCTCCACGAGCGGGTATTTGAGCGATGGCTCCTTTGTGACCTTTGAAGCGCTCACCCGCGATGAGTTCGCGGTGAAATGCGCGGGGCCGGAAGATTCCATGGAAACCCGCATTTACCGAACCCTGCGGGACCTTCTGGGCGATCCGGAAAACCGCCGGACCATCCGGGAGAACTTCCCAAAGGTGTCCATTCCCCGCCGCAACACCGGATACGCCCTCGATCTCCTGATGGACGCGGATGTTTTCGACCCCGCTTCGGACAAACCCTTTAATCTCTGCAAACTCATCGCCGGATCCGAAGGCACTCTATATTTCGGAGTTGAATACACCCTGGATTGCAACCCGCTGCCGCCCCCATTTGTCGGCCTGCTCTGTGCGCACTTCACGTCTATCGATGAGTCGCTTCAGGCAAACCTGCTGGCCCTGCCGCACGGGCCGTCCGCCTCCGAGTTAATCGACCGGCATATCCTCGAATGCACACGCAACAGCCCGGAGCAGTCCCGCAACCGCGACTTCGTCGAGGGCGACCCCGGTGCCATCCTTGTCGTGGAAATCCGGAGAGACTCGGCAACTGAGCGGGATGCCGTTCTCGCGCGCATCGTTGAGGATATGCGCACGGCAGGCCTTGGTTATGCCTACCCGCTGCTCCTGAACGAAGCCGGCAACAAAGTGTGGGAACTGCGGCGCGCCGGTCAGGGCCTCATGAGCAATATTCCAGGCGACGCCAAACCCCGCGAAGTCGTCGAGGACACCGCCGTGGACGTGCACGAACTCCCCGCCTACATCCGCGAGTTCGACGCCTTGCTAAAGGAAAAATATGGCATCGGGACGGTCTACTACGCCCACGCGGGCTCGGGTGAATTGCACACCCGCCCGCTCTTCAACCTGAAGACCGAAGAAGGCCGCCGCACATTTCGCGGGGTGGCCGCCGATATCGCGGCCCTCGTGAAGAAATATCGCGGTTCGCTCAGCGGGGAACACGGAGACGGGCGTCTGCGGGGCGAGTTCATTCCCTTTATGGTGGGGGAAGCCTGTTACGGGATGATGCGTCAGGTCAAAGAGGTCTTCGATCCACACAATCTTCTCAATCCCGGCAAGATCATCGATACGCCACCCATGGACACCTATCTGCGCTATGATGCAGGGATCGTGGAACCGGAACTCCCGACCGTCTTTGACTGGTCCTCAACAGGCGGCATGCTGGGGGCGGCGGAGAAGTGCAATGGCTCGGGTGATTGCCGGAAAACCGAGAAAGCCGGCGGAACCATGTGCCCGAGCTTCATGGCCACCCGCGAGGAGCGCGAGACCACTCGGGCGCGCGCCAATATGCTCCGTCACCTCATCACGGAAGGCGGCGCGGACGCCTTTGCTTCGGAGGAGCTGAAAGACATCCTCGACCTCTGTCTCTCGTGTAAAGGCTGCAAGGCCGAGTGCCCTTCAACGGTCGACATGGCCAACCTGAAGGCGGAATTTCTTCAAGGCTACTACGACCGCAAGGGCGTGCCGCTCCGCGCGCGGATGATTGCCAACTTCGCCACAGTGGCGAGGTTCGCGGGCAAAGTCCCCTGGGCGTGGAACGCAGCCTTTGGGGCGAAACCGATTCGGCGAATGCTCAACCGCCTGAGCGGTTTCCACCCGGATCGCACGATCCCTCCCCTTTCGCGCATCAGTCTGCGTCGCTGGTTTGCGTCCCACATTCCCCACCCGGCAGCCGGAACGCGCGGCCGGGTCTGGCTCTTCGCGGATGAGTTCACAAACGCCCAGGACGCGGAAATCGGTGCCAAAGCCGTCGAACTCCTGGAGGCACTGGGCTATACCGTTGACATACCCGATCATGGAGAAAGCGGACGAGCGGCTCTCTCCAAAGGCTTCCTGCGCCGCGCCCGCAAAAGGGCCGCGGCAAACGTCGAGGCCCTGGCTCCGCTCGTCTCCGCAGATCGCCCACTTATCGGCATCGAGCCCTCCGCACTCCTCTGCTTCCGCGACGAATATCCGGTCCTCCTAAGAGATTCCGCTCAAAAAACGGCTCAGGATCTGGCCAACAACTGCTTCCTCATCGACGAGTTTCTTATCCGCGAGGTTGATGCGGGTCGCCTGCCCCGCGATGTGTTTTCGGAAGAAACACGCGAAATCCGTCTCCATGGACATTGCCAGCAAAAGGCCCTTGTCGGTCTCGTGCCGACGAAACGCGCGCTCGAACTGCCCCGCGGCCACAAAGTGCGCCTGATACCCTCCGGCTGTTGCGGAATGGCGGGTAGTTTTGGTTACGAAAAAGAGCACTACGAGCTGTCCATGCAAATCGGGGAACTGGTCCTCTTTCCCACCGTCCGCAAAGAGCCGGAGAAGGTCCTCATTTGCGCGCCGGGGACCTCCTGCCGTCACCAAATTCACGATGGGACCGACCGCCGGGCCCTTCACCCGGTTGAGATTCTGCACGCCGCCCTTCCGCGGGTCACCAGCTGAGCAAAAACCCTGTCCGTAACGATCTCTGGAGGAACCGACCGGCGAAGCCCCGTGTCTCAGGCCTCGATAAAATGGCAGATGTATTGGCAGATACCCGCTTCCACCGAAATCGTAAAACCCGATTGCCCAGGCACCTCGAAGGCATGGCCCGCCGCGTAAGCCGCCGCCTCGGAGGAACCGTCGAGAACGACTGAGCAGGCGCCATCGACAATCTCCATGCGTTCCGGTTTGGCGGTGCCAAAATGATAGGTGCCGGGGAAAATCAGCCCCAGCGTGCACGTGCGGCCATCGGCAAACTCAAGCGTGTGGCTCACCACGCGCCCATCGAAATAGACGTTCGCCTTCGTAACAGCTGTAACTCCGGAAATCCTGGTCGGAACTGACGCATTCATCGCCCTCCACAAACCCCCTCCGCCTCCCCCCTGTCGACAAAAAAAACGCAACCACATGCAACACCCCACTCACCCCAACCTCCACACACGCCCAACCCATCCCCCTCTGCATTCCCGGAATCTTTATTCACCCACTCAAGGCGCCACAGCCCAGTCAATAATTTTGTTCTGAACATGTATACCAACTGAGCTTTGCGGAAATTGTTTTGATCTTCGGTAGGGAGGGTGGAGGATGAACGGTGGAAGTGGATAGGTTGACTATGGATGGTATGATAAAGTGCTTTGGATGGTTGTTTCTGGCAGGGGTGATTCTGCTGGTTGGCGGATGCCGGGAAACCGCCCCGGAGACGAAAGAGACCGATGAGCGGGCTTTTCGCCGGGGGCAGAGTTTTTTGCGGGAGGGGCGGCATCAGGAGGCGCTGAATGCATTCCTCACGGTGATCGAGTCGCGCCGGGTGGCCCCGGAATCCCACCTCGAAGCGGGGTTGATTTATCTGCACCACCTGCGTGATCCGCTCGCGGCCATCTATCACTTTCGGAAATATCTGGAGGTCCGCCCCAATACGGATCAATCAGCCTTGGTCCGTGACCGGATTGTATCTGCCCAACGCGAGTTTATCCGCACCCTGCCCGGCGACCCTTTCGCCGGATCGATGGAACGGGTGGACCTGGTCGAGAAGACCCGCAGTGCACAGGAGCAAAATTTGGAACTCCGCGAGGCCCTCGCCCAATCAAGAGGCCGGGTGGACCGCCTCGAGCGCGAGCTTCAACAGGCACGACAGACGATCGAGGAACTCCGCGCCCGCATCGAAGGGCGACCGGTAGCCCCGGTAGTGATCGCCCCTCCCGCACCGGCACCCACCCATACCGCCAACCGCGCGGCTGCACGAAGCACGACCTACGTTGTACAACCGGGAGATACCCTGAGCCGGATTTCGCAAAATGTCTATGGAACGCCCGCTCGCTGGGCGGAAATTTTCGAGGCCAATCGCGATACCCTGAGCAGCCCGAACGCCCTCCGTGTAGGGCAGGAGCTCCGCATTCCCTGAAGCGGGCCGCCCGCACTGGTCATGGTCTATTTTGATCACAACGCCACAACGCCCCTTTGCGCAGAGGCCCGGGAGGCGTGGCTGAAGGCATCGGAGGAAGCATGGATGAACCCTTCCAGCCCCTACCCCGCCGCATCCCGTGTGCGCCATGCACTCGATGCCGCCCGCGAGGAGCTAGCCGGCCACCTCGATGCCCGCCCCGAGGAGATCGTCTTTACCTCGGGTGCGACCGAGGCGGCCAACCTCGTTTTGGGGCACTTTGCGCGCCAGCGGGAGCAGACCCTTTTGATTGGGGCCACGGAACACCCCTGCATCCGCGAGAGCGCCCAGTCCGGCGTTGCAAAAGTCGACATACTCCCCGTGCAACCGCAACCGGACGGACGGATAGCTCCGTTGAAACTCGCCGAGCGTCTGCGCGCCAAGCCCCGGCCCGCCCTTGTCGCCATCATGGCGGCAAACAACGAGACCGGCACGGAGAACGACGTCGAAGCGATCGCGCGGGTCTGCCGGGAGGCGCAGGTGCCTTTTCTCTGCGACGCGGTCCAGTGGATCGGCAAACGCCCGCTCGGTGCCCTGCGGCATGCCGATGGCCTTCTCGGAAGCGCGCACAAATTCGGCGGACCGAAGGGCGTGGGGTTTGCCCGCCTCGGGGCGGCCCTGGGAGACCTGCGGGGCGCACGCGGCGGCCAGCAGGAGGGGGGACGGCGCGGCGGCACGGAGAATTATCCTGGTATCGCCGCGATGGTGGCTGCGCTCCGATCAGCCCAAGCCACTGTGGAGGACGCACAAGCCATCGCCACCCGCGAGGCATGGCGCAGTCGTTTCCTTGAGCGCGTGCGCGGCCTCGGGTTCGGCGTCGCCGGGTCGGAGGCAGCCAATCTGTGGAACACCGTGCTCCTGCTGCCGCCGCTTGGCGAACGCATGCGCTGGGTGATGCGCCTGGCCAAACGCGGTTTTGCCGTCTCAACCGGGAGCGCCTGCTCTACGGGCCGCGAGTCCGCTTCTGCGGTGCTCCAAGCCCTCGGCATTCCCGATGCCACCGCCCGCCGCGCCATTCGCATCAGCTCGGGCAGGGAATCAAGCGAGAGCGACTGGCAGGCCCTTGCCGACGCCATAGAATGCATCCTTGCCGACCTTTCCGCCGAGGACGCACCCGCCACAGTCGTGCGGATCTGAGAGCATACGTCCGCCCGAACCCCCGATGAGTGATCGCCCCTCCGATTCCGTCAGCGGCCCCCTGCGCATCAGGGAGGTCCGCCTGCAAAATTTCCGCAACATCGCCGAGGCGGCCGTCGCCTTTCCCGCCGACCGACCGGTCTTCGTGCTCGGCCCCAACGGACAGGGAAAGACCAACCTGCTGGAGGCGATCGGTCTGATCACTGCCCTGCGCTCCTTCCGCACCCACGAGATCCGCCCGCTACTGCACTGGGGAACGAGCGAGGCCGGCGTGCGCGTCCTTCTCGATCATCCGTTGCGCGGCGAAACGGAGTTCCACCTCACCCTGGCAAAGGGGCGCAAACATCTCCGCGTCGACGGGGAGGACATCACCCGCCTGGGATCCATCCTCGGGCTCTTCCCGACGGTCGCCTTCAGTTCCCAGGATATCCAGCTCCTGCGCGGGGCACCTCTGGGCCGACGGCAGTTCCTGGACCTCTCCCTCTCCGCCACCGACCCTACCTACTACAGCACCCTCCGCCGTTACCACGGGGCGTTGAAGGAGCGCAACCAACTCCTCAAACAAGGGGCGGATTTAGCCCTCACCCGTGCCTTCGATGCCATCCTGCTTCCGGCGGGTGCGGCCCTCATGGAAAAACGCCGCGCAGGGCTGGCGGCTTTTGCCAGCGATCTTGAAGAAGCCTACCGGCGCATCAGCCCCACCGCCGAAGAACCCGAACTCCGCTACGCCCCCGACATTTCCGGCGCACGTGCGGACACCTGGCAGCAGACCCTCGAATCCGCCCGCCTGCGCGACCGCGAAACCGGCACGACGACCCGCGGCCCCCACCGCGACGACTGGGAGCTGCGCCTCAAGGGCCACGCCGCCCGCCCCTTCGCTTCCGAAGGCCAGCAGCGGGGACTCGTTCTCGCCCTCCGTGTGGCGCAGGCGCGGTGGTTTGCCCGCCACGGAGGCGCGCACCCTGTGATCCTCGCCGACGACATCCTCGGCGAACTCGATCCACAGCGGCGGGAACGCTTCTGGAACGCCCTCGATCACCCTGCGCAGATCATCGCCACCGGCACCGCTCTTCCCGGCGGCGATCCCGGCGGAGCGTGGGCGGTCATCGAAGTGGCGGCCGGCCAATTCCACACCGCCGCCGCCCGGTCCCCTCTGCCTTGATCAAAGGTGCCGGTAGACGTCCTCCGGTTTAAGACCCCGGGCGATCATCATCACCTGCAAGTGGTAGAGCAGTTGGGAAATCTCCTCCGCCGCCCGGTCGGCCGACTCGTATTCCGAGGCCAGCCAGACCTCCCCGGCCTCCTCCATGATTTTCTTGCCAATGTTATGCACGCCCCCCTTCACGGCGCGCACCGTGCCCGAACCCGGGTCGTTCGCCTCCACCTTGGCGGTCAGTTCTGCAAAAAGGCTTTCAAAGGTCTTCATCGCGGGCAAGCAAGAGCTCCCCTCCCCTCCGTGGCAATCCCGATTCACACACCCATCGCCATCGGCAACTCCCCCTCGCGGGCCAACAGTTTGCCCACCCGGAGAGTCCGGATTTGATCGTAAAAATTCAACAAAACCCCTCGATGCGAAATTATTAAGAGAGCGTAAAAAACCAGTGCTTTACATTTGTAAAATTGCCATCTGTGTTCAATTGTAAATTCTTCGAACAACCTTATCTACGTTGATTAACCGCCCCTCCAGGAGTCTTGCTTATGGCCAAACCGAAACCACTCATTCTCATCGTTGAGGACGACAAGCAAATCGCACAGATGATCTCCGAGCAATTGGAATCGGCCGGCATGCTGACGCAAGTCTACCACCGGGCGGCCAATGTTGTGCGTTTTCTCACCAATAACTTCGCAAACTTGCTCCTCCTCGATGTGAACCTCCCGGATCAAACGGGGTTTGCGCTCGTGGAGGAGTTGAAGCGTAGCAACATCGAAGTGCCCATCATTTTTCTGACTGGTGACGATTCGGAGATTTACAAGGTGAAGGGGCTGGAAATGGGAGGGGACGATTACATCACAAAGCCCTTTAGTTTCCCTGAGTTGATTGCGCGCATCCATGCCGTGTTGCGACGGGCTGAGACGGCGATGGATTTCCACATTACGAAAAACGCGACCGTGGCTCAGGAGCCTTACCCCTTCTGCGGTGCCACCGTGAACCCGATCCGCATGGAGCTGCAATTTCCCAACGGCGCATCGGAGAAAATCGGGCGGAAGGAACTCGGTATCATCACCTACCTCGCCCAAAATCCAAACACGGTGATCACGCGGCGCAGCATGATTCATGCGGTCTGGGGCATTCATGCCGATGTTCGTAGCCGGAGCCTCGACCAGTATATTGTGAAGATTCGCAGCGCCTTCACGGACAACGGGGCCTCCCTCGACGCCTTCAAAACCATCCACGGCGTGGGTTACATTTACAATACGGAGGAGACTTCGGGGGAAGCCGCCACCTGAAAGGCTGGCACTTCGCCCGCGATAAGGAGGCTTGGCTCCGCAGCGGGCCGTTGGGTCCGGCTCAAAACGGAGAGCCGAGAGAAATGTGCAAAGTGCCGCGCGGATCATGAGTGCCGCGCGTGAGATTGTGTCCATACTCGATGCGCAGCGGTCCCAGTGGCGTTGAATAGCGCAGACCAAGGCCCAAGGAGAGCCGACCATCTTTTCCCGGGTAATCGCCTAACTCCGCCGAGCGCAAAAGATAATCGGCAAAAACCACGCCGCGTAAGGCAGGGATCAAGGCGCGCTCCCATTCAGCGGTGGCGAGGGTGAAAATCTCCGCTCCAAGGATCCGCCCATCTTCGTCCCTGGGGGAGGCCGCGCCCTCCCGATAGCCCCGAACGGAGGACTCGCCTCCGGGAAAAAAGCGACGGTTGAAGGGCAATTCCCCGCGATCTCCGCCCCACCGGGCGAGCGCTCCTTGCTCCAGGCGAAAGTGCACCCACATGGCCTCGGAAAGGGGGCGGTGATAGGATGCCCGTGCGGTGAAACGCTGATAAGGGAAGTCGGCACCCAAAGCCGGAAGTGCCCACTCGGCGGAAGCTCCCACACGAAAGCCTCTTGAGGGCGCGACGGCAAAATCCCGCCGATCCCAAGCCCAGTCCACCCCCACACTGCCACTCTGAAAACGGTCGCGACCCGAAAAGCGCGCCGCCTCGTTAAAACGTGAACGGAGGCTCTCAAAACGATACCGAACGACAAATCGGTGGTCCGTCTGCGGTGGTCGAATCTCCAGACCGGCTTCGGTGGTCAACTCCTCCCGACGAAAGCTGATTTCCTGCCTGTCGAGGAAGCCCGCGCGAAAATTCGCTGAGACCGGCCATTGTCGCAAAAAGGGAATGCGGTAGTTTGCCTCGGCTGCGGTGCCCTTAAACGATTGCATGGCGCGCACGTCGGTGCGGTGAGCCCTCCCGAAAATATTGAAAATGGTGTATTCAAATCCCAAGCGCAGTTGATCGTAGCTCCCATAGCCGCCGATAAGGTGAAACTCATGGCGGGCGTCTTCCTTCAGTTCGAAGACCACATCTCGCCGAGTCGCAACATCCTCCCCGTCCACCTCACTCTCCGCCTCCTCCGCAGGCCCAAGGGAGAAGTCGACCTCCCGAAAAATCCCGAGACGGGCGAGCCGCGCCCGCGCAATCTCCACCTCCACCCGATTCAACCATTCGCCCGAATCCTGGGTATACTGCGAGCGGGCATAACGCTCGCGGGTGAGGTTCAAACCATTGAAAACAACCGCACCCAAACGCGTGCGTTCGCCGGGGCGGACGATCAAATCGATATCCACCACACTCCCCGCTTCCTCCGGTCGATCAATCACACGCGAGGTGACGGAGGCGTCTGGAAATCCCGCCCGGAAAAACCGGTTACGCAAATCCGTCGCAAAATCCTGCTCGCGGTCGACGGAGAAGAAAGCCGTGACTGCCCGCTCCGGAATGATCAGCCCGTCCGGCACAGACTGGCCGGATGCACCCTCGATCCGCTCCCGAACCAGGCGAATGTGATAACGGGGGCCTTCATGCACGGTCAGGCGCACGCCGACACGACCACTTTCCGTATCCATCGAATGGATATCGGCCTCAAGGGCCGCGCGTCGAAAGCCCATCAGTTGAAGACGCCGAACCAGATTACGTTGTCCCCGGGCGAATCCGTCCGGAGAAAAATGCCGAAAACGCGGTAAATCAAAAACAAACCCTGCCGGAAAAAAGAGTTCGCGCGCGCTCTCTTCGCTCAACGAAACCAATCCCGAAACGGAGAAATCATCATAAAAAAACAGAACGCCGCGGTCGATGCGAAAGCGAGCCGTCACCACCGCATCCTCCGGCATCTCTCCGAGGAAGCGGCCTTCGCTCCACTCGACTTGCTTCACGCGTCCATCCTCCAAGGTCAGTTCAGCTGTGAGGACTGGTCGCAAAAAGCCATCTCTGCGCAACTGTGCCCGAATGAGAAAGAAGCTGTCCTCAACAAAATTTGCCTCAAACACCGGCATTTCCGGTTGCAAATCGATCTCCCGAAGCAAGTTCCGCAGGCGCAGATTTTGGAAAAGCCCATATCCACTCACCTGCACGCTCTTTGGCTGCACAGAAGCTGGTGGACGATCCTCCGCCCCGGCAGGCACACACACCCCTGCGCCCATCACCGATCCCCACACCCAAAAAATCCAAAAACGCCAGATTCGGTTCATGAGAAGGCAGCCTCTAAATCGAGTGAGCGCACATAGCTACAAAAGGAGGGAGTGCCCGCATAGAAAGGGATGATGGGTGCACGCACATGAAAAGTTTTGAGGGGAAAGGCGGTCTCTCCGAGAGGCACAAAAGGATGATTCGCCGCGCGCAATAGCGCCACACAGGCCGCGATATCCCAAACTTTCACTTTGAAGTCGATACAGCCATCGAGGAGGCCAATCGCGGTGTAAGCCAGATTCAGCGCACCACTTCCCAAACTGCGCAAGCGGTAGCGGGCAAGCACCGGTGTCAACGGGCCGATCACCTTCGCGGGGAGGGGAAAATGCATACCGATGATACTCCTCCGCTCATCCAGTTCGCGATCGTGCAAGTGCACCCGGCGACCGCTGTCCAGGAGCGGGCACCCCGGGCCACCCTCAATCAGCCGGTCACGGGCATAATCATAGACGAGCCCGTAGACCGGTTCCCCCCATTTCAAAAGAGCGAGCGCGATGGCGCAAAAGGGAAGCCCGATGGCGTAGTTGTTGGTCCCGTCGATCGGATCTAGCACCCAGGTATACTTTGCCTTCAAATCAAGGATCTCATCGAGCGGGTTCGACTCCTCTGAGCAGAGGTTATCATCCGCGAAGGACCGGCGAAGATTATTCAGAATTCGCTCGGAAATCGCAAAATCCGCAAAAGTCACACGGGTGGCATCCTCCTTCCATTCACTGGGAACCTGACCAAACTGTTTGCGAAAAAATCCCACCTCTTCGCGGATGACTGCCCGCGCCACATTCACGCGGTGTCGAATTGCCGTATCCATTTTCAGGGAACCTTTTCTTTAGCGGCGAAGGGAGCCCCGGCGGGCATTTACCCGCCCCGATTGAGAGAGGCCCGCAGAAGTTTCCGCCTCCGCCGGTGCGTGTTCATGGTCCCTGATCGCCGCAGACGGAACATCACGCCGGGCGGGAAGGGGGGTCGTCTGACGCGGAGGAGACTCCACCGTGAAAGCCGCAGGGACGGCTTCGAGCAGCCGTTCGGCATTTTCACGGGCCTCGCGCTCGCGCAGTCGGGCCGCCTCGGCCCGAGCTGAAAGCTCAGCCAAGCGCAAATTCTCCTCTCTCACCGAATCCAGGTCCGTCTCCATGAGAGCCAGCGTCGCTTCGAGATCAACAATGCGCTTGGGCAATGCGCCCCGGGTCAACAGCTCCTCCGTCAGCCGGTCCACCTCTTGCTCCAGACGCTGGCGCTCCAGCGCGAGAAACTCAATCGTCGAGACCATGCCACTCTGCTGCGCGCGCACCTGCCGCAAGGCCTCTTCACTCTCCGCAAGCCTTTCCAGAGTGCCCGCCAATTCCGTGCGCAATGAAGCCACCAAACCCTCAAGGAAAGCCACTCGCAAGGAGGGATCGGCATCTTCCGCGTTCGCCGGGTGTGAAAGAAACCACCCCTTGGCAAAAGCCCATTCCTCATCCAAAAACAATGAGAGGCGGAAGTACCCATCCAGCTCCACATCCGCGGCCAATGCATCCACGGAGTCGGCCGCAAACCAAAATTCAACCCATCCCGGATGCTCCGCGCGCTCCCCCTGATAGACCGCCCAACGCACATACAAAGCCCGCTCCTCCGAGCCGGGAAAGGTCGAGAAGAGGATTTCCACGGCATCCCCCCGGCGCCAGCGACCCTCCCAACCGACCACGTGGTTTTCATCCACGGTGAACTCCAGCTCAGCCAGCTGCGGTACCCCATCGTCCCGCAGCGTCCACGCGAAGGAACCCGCAAAGACCTCGTTCACCCGCACGCCGGCTTCAAAAGCAGCATCGGCGGAATCCACCAGTCCCTCGAAAACCCGCTGTCCTTCCATTGCTCCCTCCAGGGACAACGCTGCCCAGACGGCGGTCCACATTGCCACCAAACGCCAAAGACTCTGCCAACAAACGATCATTTGCTTGTCATCCTCTGAGCGATCCCCATGGCTGTCGATGGAAATTCCGGCCGGTGAGCCTGCCATGGCGTGTTGTGACATAAGGATTTTTAATGTTGCACACTCAAAGACCGGCAGGATTTTATAGACCGGAAAATACGGTTTTTCACCCTTAGCCATCAAAAGATATGCCGATCGCCACACCCAAGCAGTACGCTGCCATGCTCGACGCCGCCCAGAAGGGCGACTACGCCTACCCGGCGGTAAACGTGACGAGCATCACCACGATTAACGCCGCCCTCAAGGCTTTCTCCGACGCGAAGTCCGACGGGATTATTCAGTTCTCCACGGGAGGCGGACAATTTGCCTCCGGTCTGAACGTGAAGGATGCCGCCTTCGGGGCCATCGTGCTGGCCGAAGCCGCGCACCGCCTCGCGGAAAAGCACAACGTGCTCATCGGTCTGCACACCGACCACTGCCAGCCGAAGGCCGCCGAGGGCTTCCTCAAGCCGCTCATCGCCGCCACTGCGGAGCGCCGTGCGAAGGGCCTCACCAACCTTTTTCAGAGCCACATGCTCGACGCTTCCGATCTCCCCTTGGAGGAGAACATGAAGCTCTCGCAAGAGTATCTGAAGCTCTGCGCGGAAAATGAAATCATCCTCGAAGTCGAAGCCGGTGTAGTCGGCGGGGAAGAGGATGGAGCCGCCGGCGGCGAAGACACACCGCAGGAAAAACTCTACACGACCCCCGAGGACATGGTGGCCGTTTACGAAGCCCTCAACGGCCTCGGCCGCTATATGTTTGCCGCCACTTTCGGCAATGTGCACGGATCCTACAAGCCCGGCGCGGTAAAGCTCCGCCCGGACATCCTCAAAAAGGGCCAGGACGCGGTTACGGCCAAATACGGCGCACAGGCAAAGTTTGACCTCGTTTTCCACGGGGGCTCGGGCACACTGCTCGAAGAAATTCGCGAGACACTCGCCTACGGTGTGGTGAAGATGAACATCGATACCGACACCCAGTATACCTTCACCCGCCCGATCGCGGATCACATCATGAAGAACTACGATGGTGTGCTCAAGATCGACGGTGAAGTGGGCAACAAGAAGGTCTATGATCCCCGTTCTTACCTCAAGAAGGCCGAAGAAGGCATGGCCGCCCGCCTCGTCCAGGCTGCAGACGACCTCCGCAGCACGGGGAAGACGATCTTCGGGCAAGTATAGATCTTTCCGCCCTTGCCTCTTTTGCGAAAGCCGGCTCCTCCAAAGGGGTCGGCTTTTGTTTTTGGGGTGTCGCCCATGCAACGGCGGGGTCTTCAGCCGGTCGGCGATCGTTTTGGATCAACCTTTGTCGGGAAAAATATCCTTGATGCCGGTAACCGCCCCACCCGCTTCAGTGAGGCGAAAAGAGGGACCAGCCCGCCCTTTTTCAATGGCCTTGATCATTTGCTTGAATGCGCGCTTCGGGAGTTCGCGCGAGCGGATGCCCGTCTCTTCGCAGGTGGTGAAGGCGAGCCCGGTCCGCAAGGTCTGTGGTCGGCCCAGCAGCCGGGCCGTGACCGCGTTTCCGGCCACCGGCGGCAAAGGATGCTTGGATCGGGCAACGACGAGAAAAGCATAGGGCAAGCTGCGCAAGTCCACGCCCATTTCCCGCGCAAAGCGGCCCCAGGCCGCATCCGCGCCAATTCCCTTGGGTGGTTTAGCAAAATGGTGGCACCAGGCGAGGGCTCCTTCGGGTTGGGTGAGACCGCAGGTTCCGGCATGCAAACAGGGTGCCACCACCGACCAACCGGCTGCCCTCCGCGAATCCCGCGCGGCGACGAGGCGACGGCTCTCGGCATAGGTTCCTGGCTCGACCCAGACCACCGCCTCCGCTTCAACCGCATCCGCCCAAACGCGGGCCTCCTTTTCCGGCGAGATCTCCGAGAGCACGTGGCTCACCAGAAGGAGCGCGGGTGGCGCTTCGGGAGCGGAGAGCGGATCCAAAGTCCGCAGGGGCAAGCCGGGGAAATCCTCCGAAAGGCGCATCCGCGCGAAATCCCGGGCGCGCGTGGACCGGTCAACGAGGCAGACGCCCGCGCAGCGCTCCGGAAAAGCCGCCAGCATCCTCCGAATGGCCACCCCCGGCCCGCACCCCCAGTCCATCCAGATGCCCCGGGGAGGTTCCCAACCGCGCTGCTTCAGCTCGCCGATAACGGCGTCCCATTTCCAACCGATCCGTTCGCCGAGAAAGCGGTCGTAGAGCGTCAGGTCGGCATCCGAGCGCCAGTAGTCGGCCTGCCCGGCGGAGCCATCGAGAAAACCGTCCCGCAACCCCCGCAAGCGCGCCCAGTCGATGGTGTCGAGATCCTCCGGCGCGTCAGGCATTGAGCTTTTCCAGTTCGGGGAACTCGACCCGTTGGCGCTGCATGTTCTCGCGAAGGTGGGTCAGGGAGAGGCGGAGAATTTCACCCATGTTGCGGGCGGTTTCAAAAGCCGTGTTCTGGTAATGATCGGCCAAAGCGGAACGCAAGTCCGCTACCTTCTCATCCGTGGAAATCGTGTCGACGCACATCGCCTCCATGAGCGCGCCCAGGCGCTCGCGCGCGATGACCAGCCGCCGGTAAAAAACGGCCTGCTCCTCCTTCTGGTATTGGCGCGCGGTGGGGACATTGATTTGCTGCATGCAAAACTCGGCCAGCGCCCGGTTCTCCCGGAAAAACTGGGGCAGATAGAAATTCTTCCGCCCGCTGTAGCTCTGTTGATCGAAATCCATCGCGCGGATGCGCATCTGCACGTCTTCGAAGTCCGGTGTGACATCGACGACGAAATTATAGGACCGCATGTCACCGAGGAGACGGATAAAGCAGCGCTCATTGAACTTTACCAGCTCCTTGGCCAGGCGGATCTTGCGGATGTTGCGGTCGTGCATCCAGCGCTCAATAAAGACATCTCCCGGGATCCCCACCACGTGCTCCTCCACCAGAAGGTCGTCGGCGATGAGATAATGCATGCGGTTGGGAGAAAGGAGGTGCTCCAACTCCAGCCCGTAGATGCGGGAGGCGTCGGCCTTTTTGATGTAATAATAATCCTGGTTCTCGTTGTAGGCATTGACCACGCGAATGCGGAAAGGGTGGCTGTTTCCGAATGTGCAATAGTCGATGCGATCGACGTAGAGGTGATCGACAAAGGAGTAATCGCCCTCGGTCTTGAGGAGGGCGTAAATGGCCGTGAGGTGCTTGTTGAGCCGCCGCATGACCTCCGACCGGTAGATCACCGAGCGCCACAACGTGTCCTCTCCCTTGGCGTCGTAAAGCGGCATCGACTCATCCCATTCAGTCAGGCGGGAATAAGAAACAGGCAGCTTGAAAAGCCGGTTGTAGCGCCCGAGATATTCTCGAAGGGGTGCCCCGATGGGGTACATCGGCTTCTTGCGCGTGGCAAACTGGTCAGGAGCGAAGGCCATGAATTTCAGCTCAGTTTTCCCGTTGGTTCCGGTGTGCGCAATGCAAAAGCCAAAACCTGAGCTAACCGCGCGGCGGTTCTGCGTGGGCAGCAGGACCGCGAGAAAGCGGAAGGCCAACACCGGCAAGCCGCCGATGCAGACCCCGCCCCTTTTCATCACAACCGATCCGGACGACGGCAGAAATCATCGAAAGCAGGAAGGCGGGAAAATATCTCAAGAATGGCATTGACGAAGGAGCGCAAACTCATTGCTTTCCTTCTTTTTCCGAGTAAACCAGAGCATCGATTTTATATGTCCGTTGAAGTAAAGATCCGCAAAGGAGAACCCATGGAGCGCGCCCTTCGTCGCCTCAAGAAGAAGTTGGATCGCGAAGGCGTGATTCGCGACGTGCGTGCCAAGCGCTATTTTGAAAAGCCCAGCGAAGTGAAGCGCCGCAAGAAGAAGGTGGCCGCCTTTTCGGCCATGCTTCGTGCCCGCTACGAAAATCTCTGATTTCGAGGAGTGACGGGCTTCATCCGTCCACAAAGTTATCTTCCGAGCTTTTTCCCGAAAAATCCGGAACCCTCTGCCGCACCGCAAACCAATTTGCTGTGCGGTTTTTTTATGCAGCCCCCTCTCTTTCCGAACTACATCTTCGACTGTCAAACTTTTTTACCGTGTTAAATTCCTCAAATCTCCGACTTGCCATGAGGCGGAGAAAATGCGTTTTGCTGAGGGGATGGCGAATTTCGTGGAAGGTGTGCGTTTGCAAAAATTTCTGGCTGACCAGGGGGTTGGGTCGCGGCGGGCGATTGAAGTGATGATCGAGGAGGGCCGGATCACGGTGGATGGTGCGCCGGCGGTGATTGGGCAGAAGGTGATGCCGGAGTCCCATGTGGTGGAAGTGGACGGACGGACCATCCGGGCGCGCGCCACCCGCTCCGTGGTGATTGCCCTGAACAAGCCAAAGGGGGTGCTGTGCAGCCACGGCGACCCCCACCACACGGGGAAAACGGTCTTTGACCTGGTGCCTTCAGTGATGCGCGGGGAGCGGCTTTTTTTCGTGGGTCGCCTCGACAAGGACAGCGAAGGCCTCGTGCTCCTGACCTCGGACGGCGCGTTCGCGCAGAGAGTGGCCCACCCATCGAAGGGTGTGGTGAAGCGCTACCGGGTGGAGCTGGACAAAAATTTCGACACGGCGGACATCCCGAAGATGTTGGCCGGGGTGAACTGGGAGGGCGAGCGTCTGCAGGCAGACAAAGTGATTCCCAATCCCCACCGCGTGGCCAACAGCCAGCGGCAAATCGAAGTGCACCTCACGCATGGTCGCAAACGCGAGATCCGTCGCTTGCTCTATGCCTTTGGATATGAGGTAAAACGCCTGGAGCGGTTCCAGATTGGCCGCCTGACTTTGCGAGGTCTGCCCAAAGGGCGCTGCAAAATCCTCAACCCCGGGGAAATTGAGCGATTATTCGGTTGAGATTCGGAGAGTCTTGCACGAAACTTCTTTCTGTAATGACTCTCTCTCACAAAGCGTTGATTGCCGTTTGCTGTCTGGTCGGGGGGATCGGGCTTTCGGCCGCCCGTCTGGAGCTTTTTCTTGAACCCGATGCGACCCGTGAGCGGATCGCCGTGATCGAGGAAGGGGATCAGCGCCTGCGTCACGGATCGGCACTTTTTCAACAGGAGCTGGCCCGCGAAAGATGGGCTTGGGCGGAATTTGAGAGTGAGTTCCGCGGATTCATCCGGGAGCAGGACATCGGTAAAGACCAGGAGCCGCTTGCGGGGGCCGAGGTGTTCACGCGCCCAACTGAGGCCAGCTCGATTCTCACGCGCTTCGGGCCGGATGATGAGTTTCGTGTCGTGCGGGAGGGGCGTTGGTGGGAGATATTGATCACCAAGAGCATACCGGTTTATTACCAACTGCCGCCTCCAGCCGGCTCGCCGCCCCCACCCGCGCCCGCCCGCACCCCTGCGGCGCAAGTGGCGGAGACCCGGCCTGCGCCGGAGCCGGTTCGTGCCCAGCCCTCCCCCACCCCGGAGCCCCGACAAACTTTTGTGGAGGACGCACGACCGCGCCGCGAGCCTCCACCCGCTCAGATACAGGTGCGCGAACCGGTGGAAACGCGCATGGACTCGTCGCGCCCCGCCCCGTCCACCGGGCAGGCCCGCAGCGATCAAACGGTTGGCACATCGGGCGATCTTCCGCGGACGTTTACGGGCACACTTCGCCAAGCCCCGCGCAGTAATCCCTTCCGCAGCCCGGTGCGCCCGCTGGAGCTGGTGAATGCGGATGGCCGCCACCTTGCTTGGGTGGACACCTCGCGCATGGTTTCACCGACACCCGTTTCGCAGATGGTGGGTCGCCGCATCACGATTTTCGGTGATTTTGAAAGGGCCAATAACCGCCCGGAGATCATTCTCTTCGCAAAGTCGATTCACCCGCGCTGAGCCGGTTCTTTGCTGATCGTGAGTGCTCCCGGGTTCGGCTGAACGGCTGGTTCACAACCTGTGGCACCCGACAGAGACGGAGAGGCGGCTCCGAATTTTCGAATGCCCCTGGCCGCCATGGCAGCCGCTCAACGAGTTGAGAGTGCCTTTGCGCCTCCGGTCGACCAGGAAAAACCGGGTGCGGCTAGGCAAGGACGGTCTCGGCTTCGCCGGTGTGTTTGTTCAGGCGCATGGAGACCATTTTGGAGACCCCTCTCTCCTGCATGGTGGCTCCGTAGATGGTGTCCGCGATTCCAATGGTGCGCTTGTTGTGCGTGATGATGAGGAACTGGGAATACTGCAAAAAGCTTTCGAGCATTTTGCAAAAGCGACCGATGTTGGCGTCGTCCAAGGGGGCGTCGATCTCATCAAGGACGCAAAAGGGGCTCGGTTTGACCATGTAGATGGCAAAGAGCAGACCCACGGCGGTCATGGTCTTTTGCCCACCGCTGAGGAGGCCGAGCGTGCGCAGGCGGGTGCCGGGCGGCTGGGCAATGATTTCGATGCCCGATTCGAGAACGTCCGCGGCATCGATCAGGTTCAGGTCGGCGTGCCCTCCGCCGAAGAGGGTATCAAAAGTGTGGATGAAGTTTTTGCGAACCTGCTCAAAGGTATTGGCGAAGAGTTCCTGGCTCGTTGCGTTGATTTCGTCGATGGCGTTGACAAGCTCGTTTTTCGCCTTCCAAAGGTCGTCGCTTTGGGATTTGAGGAAATCATATCGCTCGCGCAGGTCGCGGTATTCATCGATGGCCACGAGATTCACAGGCCCCATGGCCTGGAGGCGCCCGCGGAGGTTTTTGATTTCCTCCTGAATGAGGGTCCAATCGGGCTCGGGGACGGCTTCCAGATCGGCGGAAGTAGGTTCGGAGCGCTCGGGTTCGGCGGTTTCCTCCTCGGGTGAATCCTCCTCAATTTCCACGCGGATGCGCTCGGGGAGGGCCTCGCCGGCGAGAAACATCTCCCGTCGCCAATCAATCCCGGCAACGGTCTGATCGTATTCGCGCTGAATCTCCTCGACGACAAACTGCAACTGCGCCTGCTGGCGGGCGAGCTGCACATCGACGGCGTTGGCCTCTTTGCTGAGACGGTCGGCGAGGTCGCGCTTTTCCGAGGTGCCCTCTTCGATCACGCGGATCTCTTTTTCGGCGGTGGCCAGAGCGGTGCGGTGTTCTTCGAGGGAAGCCATGGTGGTGGCGAGGGTCTTTTCGACCTCCGCCACGCGCGCGGCCTGCGCCTCCTGATCCGCCGCCAAAGCTTCACGCTGTTCGCGCAAGTGGTCCTGCTCCTGCCGCCGTCGCTCAGAGCGGACGGAGAGATCGCGGGCCCGCTGGTCGATCTCGGAAAGGGTCCGGTCGAGCATTTGCAGGCGCTGGTTTTTCTCGGCAATTTCGAGGCGAATTTCGTTGAAGCTCTCGCGCTTGGCCTCGCGTTCATCGCGCAGCGCGGTGCATCGGGCTTCGGCCTCCCGGATGCCCTCTTTTTGCATCTCCATATCGGCGACAGCGGCAGTCAGGTCGATGCGCGCTTTTTCGAGGCGTTGGGAAGACTCCTCTTTGTGCGTTTCAAGGCGTTTCCAATCGGCCTCTTTGCCTTCGATGGAGCGTCTAGTCTGCTCGTGGGTGCGCTCAGCACCCTTCACCTGAGCTTCGAGGTTAGAGACTTCCTGGGCAAATTCGAGGACACGTTTGCGCTGATCCTCCACGCGCCGCTCCGCCGCTTCGATCTTGGCCTCGACCTGGGCAGCGCGTTGACGAAGGAGGTCCTCCTTTTCGCGCAGAGCGGCGAGTTCCTCCCGCAAGCGCTGGATCTCATTGGCGCGTTCAAGGAATCCTCCGTCGCGCTTGGTGTTGCCCTGCCGACCGACAACGACCAATCCGCGCGCGTCGATCAACTCACCTTTCTCCGTGGCCACCAAATGAAAGGGGAAGGCCGGATGCTCCTGCCAAAAGGAAAGAAAGCTCTCCAGGTCACCGCAGAAATAGCAGTCGCGCAGCAGTGCATGGACAATGCCAAGAAGCTGATCATCGGCCGCCTTCACACCGGCCCACGCGGGATGCAACCAGTCCGGCAAATCCTTGGGCGCACCCGGCGCGTCGGCCTGCGGGCGGGGCACGAGAATGCTCGCTCGGCCCAAGCTTTTTTCGAGGAGCCGCTGAGCGACCGGCCCCAGCCGACGCTCATCGGCCAGAACAACGCCATCGGCGGCCGCCCCGAGGAGGCGTTCGAGGACCTTGGCGGCTGCCGCCGGCACCTTCAGGCTCTTGAGAAAGAGCCGGGCATCACCGGGAGCGACAACATCGGCGAGCTTTCCCTGCAAGATTGATTTCACGCCCTCGGAGAAGCCCTCCAGTTTCTCCTGCAAGCCCTCCAGGATGCCGATCTGCGCCTGCAATCCGGCGGCTGCCCGGCCGTGCGTCTGCAAATGCGTTTGCACCTCCTTGAACTCCGCCGTGAGGGCGGCCGCCTGTTGGCGAAGCTCTTCCACGCGTCCCTCCTCGCGCGCGCGATCCGAACGGTGCCGGGCAAGGGCGGCGGTGAGGGTCTGCGTTTCGTTGGCGGCCAGCTCCAACTGCTCCTTGAGAGCCTGCCGCTCATCGAGCAAATTGGCGTGGCGCACCTGATAGGTCTTCAGATCCACCTCCAGCGTGGTGGCGGCGGAGCGCAGTCGCGTGACCGCGCTCTCTTTCACGAGCAAAGCCTGCTTGGCGCGGGAGAGGAGGCTCTCCGCCTCGCTCAAGTCCTTTTGCAAACGGCCCAGCTCCTCACTGCGAACGCGAAAGACTTCGTCTGAACTCCCAAAGAGCGAGAGCTGCTCGGCCTTTGCCTGCTTCTCGCCGGCGGCCCGCTGCGTGAGCGCCTTCAGCTGATCGGCCATCTCGTTGAGCTCGGTCTCCATCTCCTGGATACGGCGGGCCATGTCGTCGCGCCGGACCCTCGCCATGTCCACCCGGCTCTGCGCATTATCCTTCTCGCTGCGGAGGTCGTAAACAGCCTGCTGGGCGGCCTGAAGGCGCTCGGTGAGGGCGCGGCGCCGCTCACGTTTCCCGCTCAGGCGCGCATCGGCTTCAGCCAGTTCGGCGCGAACCTTTTCGAGGCGTTCTGTGAGGAAACCGGACTTCGCTCCGAGCGCATCGATCTCCTCCTTGAGCAACTGCGCGCGGTGAGCCGCGTAGGCCAGATCGAGATGGGTGAGGCGGTGTTTGATCCGCCGGAAACGCATAGCCTTGGCCGCCTGCCGCTTGAGCGAACCACTTTGCCGCCCCACTTCCTCGATTACATCGGTTACCCGGGAGAGGTTGGCGTCGACCTGCTGGAGCTTGTTTAGGGCCTCGCGGCGCTGCGCCTTGTAGCGCGAAATCCCCGCCGCCTCCTCAAAAATGGCCCGCCGCTCCTGGGGATTGGAGGAAAGGATCTGATCGATCTGCCCCTGAAGCATGAAAGAGTAGCTCACCTGCCCTACCCCCGTATCGAGGAAAAGCCGCTGGATATCGCGCAAGCGGCAATTTTTCCCGTTGAGCGCATAATCGCTCCCGCCATCGCGCACCACCCGCCGCGTGACCTCAACCTCGTGATAGGCCGTGCCAAGAAGTTCCTCGCACTCCGTAAAGATCAGCGTCACCTCGCACAGGTTAACCGGCTTGCGGGACGTCGTGCCCTGGAAAATCACATCTTGCATGGCCCCCGCACGGAGGGATTTGGCGCTTTGCTCGCCGAGTACCCAGCGGATGGCGTCGGCGATATTGCTCTTACCGCAACCATTGGGCCCCACGATCGCCGTGACCCCGCGCCGGAGCTCCAATCGAGTGGGATCGGCGAAGCTCTTGAATCCATTGATGCGCAGTTCTTTCAGATACATCGGGAAAACAGACCGTCCACAAAAGAGCGTCATTCAAAAGCCCCGCGCACCGTCAGCAAGGGAAATATGGTCACACCCCGGCCCCGGAGAGCTGGCGGAGGCGGGAAGCAGGCCGGCGGAGTGAGGGCTGAAGTCATCTGCCCCCTCGATCCGGGCGATCCCTCGCCGCGCTGCCGAGCCACCCGCGCAAGCCTCCCCGAAACCACTGAGTCCATAGTCGCCCGCGTCCTCCTCCAGCCGCGCCCGCACCGGGTTCAAATCGATATACGCCGCCACCATCCTTTGCGCCGCCGTATCCGCCTCCACCACCACACTGCGGAAACGCTCTGCCCCAAAAGTGCCCACCATCCCGTGCTTCTCGTTATACCACAGAGTAAAGCGCGTTTTCACCTCCCGCATGAAGACCGACACATCCCCCATCCGCGCC
>JAFIGE010000045.1 GCA_020831585.1 Opitutales bacterium
TCTTCACCTCCCGCATGAAGACGGAGACATCCCCCATCCGCGCCTTCAGGCGTCGCCGGATGCCCTCAGCGGAGTCCCTATTCTTCGTCAAAATCACCTCCAAATCATCCGCATCGAGTCCCAGCGACGCGCAGCGCGTCCCCCCGTATAGCACCCGAAACCGCCCCACCAGCCCCGCGTCGTCCAAATCCTCCGTCTCCTTCGGATCCAGCCTTACGAAGATGTGAAAGTGATTCGCCATGAAGCAGTATGTCAGCACCTCCATCCCCGCAAACGCCGCCTGCGAGCGCATGATATGCCGCATCGCCTCCATCGCCTCCTCATCCATCAACCGTCTTTTCTGCACCACCCTTGAAATAAGGTGGTGGCACGCCAACCGCGGATAACGTAGACGCCTGCAATACTTCCTGCTCATGACGCGACTCAAACACCTGCCTATCTTCTGTCAATCCTGTAATGTTCAGAACGTTAAAAAACCCCCGCGGCACCGGTTACCCGAAATTTTTGTTTTCGCGGTCGGGAATGCGTGCATCTTTCAGGGGGTTGTGAGTGAAGCTTCCCAGAGAGTCCCTTGCTGTGCACCGATCACTCCTGAGCGTCCGGTTCGTGGAGCTATTGATGCGACGAGCCCCGGCAGTAGACGTGTGTCCGATATCCTGCGGGATCACAGGGGCATGGTCCGCCTAGACGGTGGCACCTTCCGGATGGGGAACGATGATGAGGAGGCCTGGATCGAAGATGGCGAGGGGCCGGTTCGCGAGGTCAGTCTGCGGCCTTTCTGGATCGATGTTGCAGCGGTGACGAATGAACAATTTGCCGCTTTCGTGGAAACCACGGGTTACAGGACTGAAGCGGAGCTTTTCGGTTGGTCTTACGTCTTCCATCTCTTCGTTCCCCGGAAGATTGCGCGGAAGGCCGCTGGGGCGCGCAAGGTGCCAAATCTGCGCTGGTGGTCCGGAGTCGAGGGAGCCTTTTGGAAGAAGCCTGAGGGGCCGGGTTCGAATGTGGTGAAGCGGATGCACCACCCGGTTATCCATGTTTCCTGGAACGACGCCGTGGCCTACGCAAACTGGGCCGGTAAGCGTTTGCCGACAGAGGCCGAGTGGGAATACGCCGCGCGCGGTGGCCTTGAGCGCAAACGCTATCCATGGGGGGATGAGTTGACGCCCAAGGGTAAGCATCAATGCAACATCTGGCAGGGGCGTTTTCCGGAAGAAAACACCGGTGAGGACGGTTTTGTGGGCACGGCACCGGTGCGTTCATTTCGTCCCAATGGATTCGGGCTCTACAATGTCGCCGGAAACGTGTGGGAGTGGTGTGCGGATTGGTTCGATCCGCAGTGGCACGCCGATGAGAGGGAGGAGACGCGGGTGGATCCCCGGGGGCCCGCAAACGGAACGAATCGCGTGATGCGGGGAGGGTCATACCTCTGTCATCACAGCTATTGCAACCGCTATCGCGTGGGCGCGCGCACAGCCAATTCGCCGGACACGAGTACCGGCAATTGTGGTTTTCGCTGCGCGGCCGATGCTTGAGGCGGACGGGGCCTGAGGTTTGGACCGGGGAGTTATGCGGGAAGGTTTGTTTCAGGAAGGCGGCTTGCGAGTTCGCGCATCAGGGTAGGGTGGTCCAACGGATCATAGTGGATCGCGTGGAAACCCAGGCTTCGGGCCGTTTCGATGTTGGGAAGGAGATCGTCGATGAAGATTGTGGAGGCAGGATCCAGGTCGAAACTGGAGAGGACCTTTTCGTAGATGATTGCTTCCGGCTTCGCGCAGCCGGCAAGGTGGGAGTATATGCCGCCCCGGAAATGCCGGAAGACGGGGAAGGTGGCTTCCACGTAGTCCAGATGGAGCTGGCTGGTATTGGAGAGAAGGAAGAGCGGGAACTGTGGTGCGAGGGTTTCCACGAGGCGGTGCATGGGCTCGTTGGCCCAGAAAATTTCCTGGTAGCAGCGGACAAGCTCTTCATCCGAGCCCTCATAGCCGAGAGCCTTCCGGATTTGCCGAAGGAAGGTCGGGGTATCGGTATCGCCGCGCTCGTAAGGCAGTTTGAGGCGCTCGACCTCCGCCAAACCTATGGTCGGATCGACGGAAGAGTGAGCCGACAGGTGTTTAACTGCCGGCGCGAAATCGAAGCGAAGCAAAACGTTTCCGATATCAAAAATAAAGGCTTTGACCATGCGGCATCCGAGCAAGGGACGCTGCACGCCTCCGCGCAAGCTGGTTTCTTGCAGCCGGATGGTTCCTCCCGGACTTGGTGCGCCGATTAGGGGGCTTCTTCTTGGAAAACGGAGTCCTCGTCGAAGAACAGGTCATCCTCATCCTCATCCTCTGCAAACGGTTCGTCCCTATCCGGGAAACCGGTTAAGTCTTCTTCCTCTCCGGCGGGCTCCAGCACCTCGGCAAAGCCGAGATCCGACTCATCGAAGAGATCAATACCCGCGGCGAGCAGGCGTGCGGCCAGATCCGGATCGGCAAGGAGGCTGTTGAAAATATCTCCCGGCAACACCTCCGAAACAACCGGCAGCGCAGCGACCGGATCCGCGATGAGCCAGCGACGCGAAATGACGGCGCTGGCGGCAAGTCTTCGCGTGTTATCCATGATCGATTGAGCCCAGGCGATCGACATCCGGGGGTCCACGTCCATGAGTGCAGCGGAGATGCGCTCAAAGCTGGGGTCGAGGTCCGGGTGGCGCTCTTGCCGGGTGAGCCAGCGGGCCGGCGGACCCAGGCCGTCGGCGCGGATCCAGTCGGTCAGAATGATCTCCACGATATCGGCGCGCACATCGCCCGGTGGAGAGGCATAGGCCCAGGTTGCGGCTGTCTCCGGGTCTTCTGCAACCCAGAGGGGGAGGATACCGGGGAGCACGACCGATTGGGAATCCGGGTCCAGTTCCATGGCCCAGGCAACCGCTCCTCCGGGGTCGGATGCGGCCCAACGGCGTGCAAAGAGATCGATGATTTCAAGGGGCAGACCGTCTTCGTCCATAACGGCGAGCCAAGGAAGCGCGCGCTCACCGCCCATCTCAAAGACAAGCCACTCCGTAACCTCCCGCATGAGAAGAATTTGCCTCTCGGGGGGCTCGACGGTGCCAACCCGGCGCAGGGCCGCCTCCAAATCCCGCGCTCCGCCGCTTTCGAGGACGGCGCGGAGGCGGGCGGCGGCAACTCCCGCTGAGGCTTCGGTGCCCGCAGCCCATGCCCAGGCATCCTCGGGGGCGCTCTTGGCCCATCCCCGCAAAACAGCTTCAATGCCAGCTTCCCGACGCTCCGGGGAGAGGCGGGTGGTCGCGTAGCCCATAGCGCTGCGTCCGTCGAGCGTTCCCCAGCGTGCGAGCAATGCATCGTGCACGATTTCCTGTCCGGAGGAAGGGGGCAGGTTGCTCGTGTGTTGCACGGAAGCGGTCACGGAACGCGGCGGAAGGCCGCCGACCAAAGCGCTGAGGAGAAACTCTTGGCGGACGCCAGGACGCTCTGCAATGAGGGCATCGAGTGCTTGCAAAAGTTGAGGGGGAGCGGCGTCGCGAACGCCGACCGACTTGATGGCGGCGAGATCGGCCGGTCGACCGGTCAGCTCACGCAAGGCAAAGGCGAGGGCGCGGTCTGCGGCGTTTTCGCCGGATACCCCATTCTCCTCTGGTGCGCGGTGAAAGGCAAAGGCAGAGAGAATTCCAAGAACAAAGACCATTGCCAGGGAGAGCATCCAGGCCCCTCCCAATACCAGTGCTGAGGTATGCTTCATCCTCCTCACCTTGGAAGACCTCCGAAGTAAAGGCAATCAACAAGCTACGGCTGCAAAACCCGGCAATGTAATCGCATATTCGACCCTTCAAGTAGGCCATTTAATTGATTCAATGTTCTGATCATTTTAGTTGAGAACGAGAGCCGGAGATGTTTCGGTGGTGCCTTGAGCAGAAAATTCCGCCTTCAATTGTAGTGTCCACGATTGGCTTGCTACCACTTTATATTGAGGGTGGAGCGGAAGAAGCGGCTGATGGATGAGGTCGCGACCTTCCTGAACCGCCGCTAGAAGCAGGTCCCCTAAAATAGACCTGCTCGATCACATTTCTCTACCGGGGTGGCTGGTTGAATGGTAACTGCTATTGGTGCTTGTGCCTTTGCCGGGCCCCTACGCTGAGGACCGCCCATAGACGCATTCGCATTTCCAAAGGATTTCCGCTGGAAAAAGCCGGAAGCCGCGTCTACCGTTGCATCATGGCAAAACCTGAACAGTGCGGAAACTGCAAAAAGCCCGCGACGATTCACCTCACGCAGATCGTCAACAACCAAGTACACAAGGTCGATTTGTGCGAAGATTGTCCGTTCAAGAAAGGGGTCACCGATCCCGAGGGGTTTTCTTTGGGAGAGTTTTTGCTCAAGCCGGGCGTGTTGCCGATTGGAGCAGGGGAGGCGGTTACCTGCCCCGGTTGCGGATTTGCGCCGATTGATTTCAAGAAACACGGCCGTTTTGGTTGCCCGCAGTGTTACGAGACCTTCAAGGGAATGCTCAAGCCGATGCTGGCGAATATGCACAAAGACGTGATTCACCGGGGTAAAGTGCCGGACCGCGCCCTCACGCGGGTAAGTATCCGCAGGAAACTCGAAGAACTCGAAGAGGGCCTCCAAGCTGCGATCGAGGAGGAAGCCTACGAAGAAGCCGCCCGTTTGCGGGACGAAATCCGCATCCTCCGCAGCTCCCTCGCGGACGCCCCCAAAGCCTAAATCCCCCCCCTATGCACATCCTCCCTCTCATTGAAGCCAAGTCTGAGTTGACCGACGGCGGACTCCCGCCGGAGCCCATCGTCCTCAGCACCCGCATTCGCCTGGCTCGCAATATTTCTCCCTTCTCTTTCCCCGGTTGGGCCTCCGAGGAGGTTCGCGAGGAGGTCTTGGACAAGTGTATACAGACCCTCTCCGCCCTCGGTACTCTCAGCTCTGCGGTGGCTCTGCGCATGGACGCCCTCTCCGCCCTCGAAAAGCAGGTCCTTGTGGAGCGGCATCTGGTCAGCCGCGAGTTGACCGAGTCGACCGGTGGCTCGGGTGTGATCATCACGCCGGACCAGCATCTCTCCATCATGGTCAACGAGGAGGACCATTTGCGCCTGCAGGCGGTCCGATCGGGCTTTAATTTTAAGACTGCGTGGTCTGACATCAACACCCTCGACACCGTCATCGAGGGTGAGCTGGACTATGCTTTCTCCTCCGACCTCGGCTATCTCACCGCCTGCCCGACCAATCTGGGCACAGGTATGCGAGCCTCCGCTATGTTGCATCTTCCGGGTTTGGTTATCCAAGAACACATGGAAAAGGTCATTCGCATGGTGAACCAGCTGGGTATGGCTGTGCGGGGGCTTTTTGGCGAAGGATCTGAGGCCACAGGCAGCATTTTCCAGATTTCCAATCAGCAAACTCTTGGCGAAACCGAGGAGTCCATCATAAAACGCCTCGTCAACATCCTCGAAGCCATTGTCGAACAGGAGCAGAATGCGCGGCAGATGGTTCTGGAGACCAAAGCCGCCAAACTTCTCGATAAAATGGGGCGTGCACTCGGAATCCTGCAAAATGGGCATCTTTTAAGCTCAGAGGAAGCCATGAACCTTCTCAGCCTGATGCGCCTGGCGGTGGATCTCGGCCTGCTGGATGAACCCTATCGCGCTCACATCGACCGTTTGTTCATCGAGACACAACCGGGTCATATTCAGTTCACCGCCCGTGGCGAAATCGAACCCGGTCAGCGCGATGAGCAACGCGCCCGGCGTATGCGGGAGGAATTCCGCCGAGTTGACGGGTTGCGGATTTCGGGCGGAGGGGCAGGAGCTTGATCACCGGGTATAGCCATTCGCTTTCGTCGCGCGGGAAACGTGCCAAGGTTTTGACACCCCGTTGGAACCTCTTTTTATTGACCTCATTAAACAAGAAGAATCCCCATGGAACCAATGAACAATTTTACGCCCCGCGCTCAACAGGTCCTCGCCTTGGCCCGCAAAGAAGCCGACCGCTTCCACCATAACTATGTGGGGACGGAACACCTTCTTCTCGGCCTCATCAATTTGGGCCAGGGTGTTGCGGTGAACGTTTTGCAAAAAATGGGCCTTGATCTGGAGACCGTCCGGAGTGCTGTGGAAAAGCAAGTCGGCAAAGGGACGGCCGCCAAGCCCACCGGCAATATACCTTACACTCCCCGGGTGAAGAAGGTTCTCGCCCTCGCCGGAAAGGAAGCCAAGGCGCTGAATCACAGCTACGTCGGCACAGAGCACATTCTGCTCGGCCTCCTTCGCGAGGGCGACGGTGTGGCGGCCCGCGTCCTAAAGAGTTTGGATGTCGATATTGAACGGTGTCGCGACGAAATCCTCAGTGAGCTGGACCCGAATTTTTCCGGTGAGGGCGGGGGCTCCGGTGATCCCGGAGCTTCCGGTCCTGTGGGTGCCGGGGGTGGGGGTGGCGCTCCCGAGGAGCGCAAGGAAGTTAAGACGCCTGCGCTAAAGGCATTCGGGCGTGACCTCACGGAACTCGCCCGCAATGGCGAGCTGGACCCTGTCATCGGGCGAAAACAGGAGATTCGCCGCGTCGTCCAAATTCTGTGCCGCCGCACGAAGAACAACCCCGTGCTCATTGGTGAGGCCGGGGTGGGCAAGACGGCTATCGTCGAAGGGCTCGCCCTTGAGATCGCCAACGGCCTTGTGCCCGAGATCCTTGCCGACAAGCGGCTCATCACTCTTGACCTTGCTCTCATGGTGGCCGGTACAAAATACCGCGGCCAGTTTGAAGAACGCATCAAAGCGGTGATGGATGAGATTCGGCGTGCCAAGAATATCATCATCTTCATTGATGAATTGCACACCATCGTGGGCGCGGGTGCCGCCGAAGGTGCCATGGATGCCTCGAATATCTTTAAGCCGGCTCTCAGCCGGGGCGAGCTCCAGTGTATCGGTGCGACAACCCTCGCCGAGTATCGCAAATACATCGAGAAGGACAGCGCCCTCGACCGTCGCTTTCAGAGCGTGATGGTAGAGGCACCCTCGCCGGAGGATTCGGTTGAAATTCTCAAGGGCATCGCCCCCAAATATGAAGACCACCATAAGGTGGATTATACGCCCGCTTCGCTGGAAGCGGCAGTGAAGCTCTCCGATCGCTACATCACCGCCCGTTTTCTTCCTGACAAGGCCATCGACGTTCTGGACGAAGCCGGTGCGCGAGCCCGCATCAACTCGCTCGATCGCCCGCCCGAGATTGAAAATCTCGCCAAGGATATCGAGGAAGTCTGCCAGAAGAAGGAAGAGGCCATCAGCAAACAGCAGTTTGAAGATGCCGCCAAGTTCCGTGATGCGGAAAAGCAGTTGCGCGCGAAGCGTGAGCAGATGCTGGAGGAATGGAAGAAGAACCGCGCCGAAAAACGTATCAAGGTCGACATCGATGATATGCTCCATGTCGTCAGCGACTGGACGGGCATTCCTCTGAACCGCATGGAGCGCAAAGAGTCCGAAAAACTCCTCCACCTCGAAGGCGATTTGCAAAAAGCCGTCATTGGCCAAGACGAAGCTACCGTGGCCATCTCGAAGGCCCTGCGCCGCAGCCGGGCCGATCTCAAGGATCCGCGCCGGCCGATCGGATCTTTCCTGTTTATGGGGCCCACCGGCGTAGGGAAGACCCACCTCGCCAAGACCCTGGCGGAGATGATCTTCGGTGAGCGGGAGTCTATCGTGCAGATCGACATGTCGGAATACATGGAAAAGTTTTCCGTCTCCCGGCTTATCGGTTCGCCCCCGGGTTACGTGGGTTACGAAGAGGGCGGGCAGCTCACAGAAACCGTCCGCCGCAAGCCCTATTGCGTGGTACTCTTCGACGAGATTGAGAAGGCGCACCCGGATGTTGTTCAGCTCCTCCTTCAGGTTCTGGAAGAGGGGCGCCTGACGGACAGCCTCGGCCGAACAGTCGACTTCCGCAATACCATCATCATCATGACATCCAACGTGGGTGCGCACATCTTGCAGAAGAGCCAGAGCCTTGGTTTTGGTGTGGACGATGTGGACGGCGATTTCGACAAAACGAAGGGCAAAATCCTCGACGAAGCCAAACGCGTCTTCAAGCCCGAGTTCCTCAATCGGATCAACAGCATCATCGTCTTCCGCCAACTTCAGCGCACGCACCTGCGCCGCATCGTTGATTTGGAAATTGCGAGCGTGTCAAAGCGCCTCCGGGAAAAGAACCTTTTCCTCGAAGTCACCGATGCCGCCAAGGACTTCCTTATTGATCAGGGATATGATGAAAAGTACGGCGCGCGCCCACTGCGGAGATCGGTGGAGCAGCACCTTGAAGATCCCTTGGCTGAACACCTTCTGCGCGATGAGATCCGCGAGCACGAACCGATCCTCGTGGATCCGAATCCCACAAACACAGCTTTGACCTTCACTCAAGAAGCGCCTACTGCCGGTAGCGTGCCTTGATTTCGCGCTTCGGGTATTCTCCTTTAGCTCGGGGCGAACCCCTCCCTCCGTCTGGATTGGGGCTGCCCCCCTTGGGCCTGTTTTTCCGCCTTTCTTCCGCAGCTGGATACTCAGGACCTCATTACTTCGGCGAAGTCTGGACAATTTTTGGATAGGCAACGCGTTTTATCATTTCGCTGCGTGGAAGGGCATCTTCCGTAGCAGGGTGGCCATTTTGGCCCTCTGCTCTGCGGCTCGGGAAAGGGAGCGGTCGCGGAGATTCCCCCGCCCCGGCCGGAAAAGCCGCAGGTGCAACGCATTGTCCCCAAGATGGGGTCGCGCTACACGGGGCGAGAGGCCGCAGGATGAAGAAATCGCGTCGAACCTACCTTCAAAAGACGGAGCGCCAGCACATGAAAGAACCGGTGCAATTCAGCCATCACCATGATGGAAATGTTTCTGAGCGGGTTCACCAAGTGAACGCAGGCAACGGCATGGCATTGGATCACCCTTCCTGGATGATTACACCCAAGCGGGTTGGCTCAACGAACTTCGATGGGGATTTCCTGACGGCGGAATCCGGGAGCCTCGATGAAGAGAGTTCCCGTGCCGGGTTGGCCACCTTCAATGTCAATCACGACTGAGCCGAAGCCCGAAGGAATGATGACCTCCGGCATAATAATGGAAGCGGGCACATCCGTGGTTACGTCAATAACAAGACCACCGGCTGGGGCGACCCCGGGAATTTGGAAGCTCATCTGGTCGCGGCCGCCCGAAGACAGGCGCACCCGACCGGGCAAAATGGAAAGGCTGCCCTCGTCAATGCGAAACATCCCGGCGGGGATATCTCCGCTTCCGGTGCGCAGAGCCACTTCGTAAGCGCGCCCGGCGGGCAAGCTGGGCACCGTGAATTCAAGGGAGATGGGGGAATGAAAAGTGGTGGCCGCTTCCCTTCCATTCACTACGACAACGTCGCCCGCGCTGAATCCGCTCCCCACCAGACCGATGGTTGATCCAACCGGACCGCGTTCGGCGAGCAGTTGAATGGTGAAGCGATTGATGAGCCGCGCCACATACACGCCGCCATGCTCATGGGTGCTGAAACGGGTGCGGGTGCGGCGGATGTTGTTGCTGACTTCGTCGTAGGTCAGGATGAAGTAGTAGCGGGCTTCGGTCACACCGGGGGGCATCGCGTAATCAAACGTGAAGATGCGCTCGCCGCGCGGGCTCGGCTGCATGTCGAAGGTCTTTCCGTTAATAACAATCTGGGCGCGCTCCGTTCCGGCAATGGCATTGGTTTGCCCCAGACGGGCGGCAAATTCAAACGTGTAAATATTCGACGGGTTTTCCGGAATACGTTCGCGTGTGAAGTCTTGGAAGATCGGGTTCTGGCAACCCGTGATCACAAACAACAGCCCAGCGATACCAAGGCGAAAAGCCAGCGTGAGGAAACCATTCATCATAAGCGGCGGACACTAGGTTGCTTCACTCGCTATGGGCAAGCAAAAGCTGTGGCCATTCAACGTTTTGCTTGGTTGACAGGGTGGTTTGGAATGGCGGCAATCAAGGCTAACCGGGTGCCTGTCCGGGCGACCTTCCTCTCAATCCGAACTTTGTTGGAATGACTGAAAACACGATTCTCCCCCTCGCTGACCAAATCCGCGCGTGCCTGGATCTCCAGAAGCCTGCCGAGATCAAACGTCTCCTCACGGAAGTTCACCCGTCGGAGGCGTCGGAAGCACTCCTCGGGCTTCCGCGTTTTCAGCGGATTTCGGCGCTCACGCTCCTGCCCATTCGGGGGCAGGCGGATGTGTTCAGCTTTTTCCCCCTGGAAGAGCAGGTAGACATCGTCGAGGAACTCACCCAGCAGGGGGTTGTCCGCCTCGTCACCCACCTCTCGCACGACGAGCGGGCTGATCTGGTGGCTGAACTGCCGGATGCCCTGAAGGATGCGATCATGCGCAAACTCGATTTGCGCGAACAGGAGGATATTCGCCGCCTGGAGGCCTATGAGGACGACGAGATCGGGGCGATCATGACCTCCGACTTTGCCGCCCTTTCCCCCCGGTTAACGGCGCAGGAAGCCATTGATGCGCTGCGCGCGCGGGCGGAGGACTCCGAGACGATCTACTATGCCTATGTGCTCGATCCAGACCGGCACCTGCTTGGGGTGGTCACACTCAAACGCCTCATCACGGCCCGCTCCGACCGGCGTATTGAGGATATCATGACAACCTCGCCGATCTTTCTGCATACGCGGGCACCACTCGAAGAAGCGATCAAGGCCCTCCACAAAACAGACTTGATCGCTTTGCCGGTGATTGACCGGCAGGAACGCATGGTGGGCATCGTGACTTATGACGACGTCCATGACATCGTGGAGGAAGAGGCGACGGAAGACTTCCACCGGATGGGCGGCAGCGCGGGCGTGGCGAGCTTCAAGACGGCTTCGCTGACGGAGTTGATCCGGCGGCGGCTTCCCTGGCTCATTCTCCTCGTCTTCATGAATATTTTTTCGGGCTTCTTTCTCGCCGTGTATGAAGGCACGATCGAGGCGGTGGTTGCGCTGGTCTTCTTTTTGCCTGTGCTCATTGGCAGCGGGGGCAATGCGGGTTCGCAGTCGGCCACCCTCATGGTCCGCGCGCTTGCCATTGGCGATGTCGCGGGGCGCGATTGGTTTCGCCTCCTGCGCCGGGAGTTTCTTGTGGCGGCCCTCCTCGGCTCGGCCATGGGCGTAGCCATCGCCAGTATCGGTCTGCTCAGGGTGGGTTACGATGTGGCGATTGTTGTCGCGGCGACGATGCTCTGTGTGGTTATGGTGGGCAGCCTTATCGGTATGCTCCTTCCTTTTATCCTCGCCCGGTTGCGCATGGATCCCGCCACCGCAAGCGCGCCCTTGGTGACATCGCTTTGCGATGTGTGCGGCGTGCTTATCTACTTCGGCATCGCCACTTGGTATTTCCGTGATCTCATCGCCATCGCAGCGGGGTGAGCGCTTGGGCGCTCAGGAGGCCGTGTGCAGGGCGACGATGGAGGCTGTGAGCCCGGTGGCACGCACGGTGGTGAAGCCGGCGGCGCGGATTTCCGCCGTGAGGCTTTCTTTGGTGGGGAACGATTCGATGCTGCCGGCGAGATAGTCGTAAGCCTGGCGGTTGCCACACACGATCCAGGCGACAAAGGGCAACAGGTTTTTCAAGTAGAAGAAATAGAACGGTCTGAACCAGCGGTCGGGCTGTGTGAACTCCAAAATATGAAGGTGTCCCCCGGGTCGAAGGACGCGTCGCATTTCGCACAGCCCGCGGTGGCGGTTCTCCAGGTTGCGCAGGCCAAAGGCAATTGTGAGGGCGTCCACGCTGCTGTCTTCGAGGGGGAGGTGCAGGCAGTCGCCTTCGAGAAAGACGATATCAGCGAAGCGGTTGTCGCGGGTTCCCTTGCGGCGGGCCTCTTCGAGCATCGGCGGGCAAAAGTCGTAGCCGGTGATCCGGACATCCGCACCGAGGCGTTTGCGCAGGGCGAACGCCACATCCCCGCTTCCCGTGGCCAGATCGGCGACATCACGGGGAGCGGCGGCGGCGACCGCACGCACGAGGCGGGCGCGCCAATAGAAGTCCATCCCTCCGCTGAGAAGATGGTTGGCGAAATCATAGCGCCGGGAGATGCCGGCAAACATTCGGCGAACAGCCGTTCCTTCGGGCATGATGGCACCCATCGCGGGGGCCTAGCGGATTGTCAAGCGGCTCGGCGCAACGCCGTGGAACTTCTTGAAGATGCGCGAGAAATGGTAGGGGTCCTCGAAGCCCGAGGCTCGGGCCACTTCAGCCACCTGCCAGGGGCCGTCACGAAGGAGATTGGCGGCGTGATGGAGCTTCCTCTGTAGAAGAACCTGGTAGGGCGATTCGCCGAAGGCCCCGCGGAAACTCCGGCAGAGGTGCTCCGGGGTAACGCCCACGCGAACGGCCAGCGCCGAAAGGGAAGGGATCGTGGCAAACTCCCGGTCGATAATCTCCATTGTCTGCCGGGCGAGGGGCGGGATGGTGGCCTGCCGACGCCCCTCGCGGGCGGCGCGACCGAGCCGCCAGACAAGCACATTGTATAAGTGCGCGGTCAAGGCCGAGGTCTCGGGAGAGTCGCGCACGCCCTCTTCCAAGAGTTCCGCACATGTGCGCAGAATCCGCGTTTCGCCGTGTACCCGACCAGCCGTGCCCGCTTCAAGTCCGGCTTCGCGCCAAAGGGACGGCTGCTCGGGGCTGCGCACGGCCACAAAAAACTTTGTCAAACCCTCAACCGCGCCCGCTTCGACGCGGTGCGGGATATGCGGACCGTAGGTGAACCAAGAGCCGGGACGAAGAGAGTGGCATGCGCCGCCAAGCTCCAGCTCTCCCGAACCCTCCGCGATCACTTCGATAATCCAGAAAGGAAACGAAGCGCGGTTGATGGAGTAGGGGGGCGGGCAGACCTCGCGCCCACCGCAGAGGGCGTTGAGCGCCCGCTCAGGCTCACCGGCGACGGCAAAATACCGCCCCTCGCGGACATGGGGAGCCAACTCGATGGGGAGACGGGCGGTGGGGGCAGGCGCTGGCATACCCTTAGCGAAATGGCCAAATCGGCCACGTGCAACTCCGGAAGCCGCAAGGAGGTTGTGGGATGGCAATGGTTGCCACATTCCGGCCTCTCCGAGGAGGCCGCATTTCCGGACCCATCCCGGCTGCACAACCGCGCACGGTAGCGCTCGCGTCATTTCGTCGCCAGCGTCCTCGACCACACAAACCTGCCCGCATCGGGTTCAAGTCGATATATCCCCAAAGCCTCCATGATCTCCTCATCCATCAGCAGCCCTTTCCATACCACCCACCAAACAAGGTAGTGGAATGCCAAACGCGGATAACGCAACCGACGACAATATATCCTGATCAAGTCACCACTCCTCAACGGAATGTCAATTGCAATATTCAGAACATTAAAAAAAAGACGTTAGAGAACTGGCGCGCGGCATTGCAGCCCTAAAAAAGGGGGGCTAAGACCACTCCGGCGGATTCTGGCAATCCGCCCGGAGAACCCCGATGTAGGGGAGGTTGCGGTAGTGTTCGGCGAAATCCAAACCGTAGCCGATAACAAACTCGTCGGGAATGTCGAAACCCACGTAGTCCGCTCTCGCGGAAACGGCCCGGCGCGCTTTCTTTTCCAATAGCGCGGCGAAGCGGGCGGTGGCCGGGCGAAGGCTGCGGATCTCTCGCATGACCCGCTCGAAAGTGAAGCCGGTGTCGAGGATGTCGTCGATCACAAGGACATGCCGGTCACGAATGTCCAAGCGCAGGGTGTCAATGATTTGCGGTTTTTGCACGGGAGAGGTGTCGTCCCGGTAGCTGGACACGCGCATGCAATCCAACCGCACGGGCAAGGTGATGTGGCGCATCAGATCGGCTGTAAACATCAGCGCCCCGTTGATGATGGCAATGATGGTCAGCTCGCCGACCTCGGCATAGTCTCGCGAGATCTCGGCCGCCAGAGCCCGCACGCGGGTGTCAATTTGCTCGGCCGTGACGACTATTTTCTCAAGATCTTCGTGCATGGTGGGGGGATAAGTTCGCTTTGCTTGCAGAACTGCAAGCGGGAATCGTTCCGGAATGGGGGAAATCAGGCTTTCTTCGGTTGAATGGGAATAAAGTTTGCTCCTATGAATCTTCAAAGTTGCGTCCGACGCCGATGTCTTTCAAGTTTTTCGTCGTCATCATCGACTTATCATCCACGACCCTAACTTAATTATGATCAGAACATTCCTAATACTTGTCGCTGCTGCGGTGGCTTCCTACAGCCTTATGGTCTATGCCGGGAGCGCTTCCTGTCCCGTTTCTTTCGTCTCTTCAAGTGAAACGAGGGTGGCTGCCTCCGCCTGCTGCGGGGAGAAAACCGTTTTGGCCTCCTTGCCCGCCGCTCAGGAATGCAGCGGTTCCGATAACCTGCTCGCTGCCTCGGGTTGCTGCGCTACTGCCGCCGTTTTGGCCTCAGCGCCCGCCGTAGAAACAAGCGGTTGCTGCTCTGCGCAAGCCGTCCTGGCCTCGGCTCCTGCCGTGAAGGCTGATGCTTGTTGTGCAGCTGAAGCAGTTCTCGCTTCGCAGCCAGCGGTTGATGCCAGCGCGTGCTGTTCGTCCGTCGCCGTGGCCGCCGTTGAGGCAGCCTCGTGCTGTGCCGCCGCCGCCGTTTTGGCTTCCGGACCCGCGGTCAAGGCAGATGATTGCTGCGCTTCCGCCGCTGTCCTCGCTTCCGTGCCAGCTGTCAGTGGCGATGCCTGCTGCGCCGGCGGGGCAACGGCTGCCAAGGCCGAAGCGGTATCCGTTGACTGTTGCAGTGGAGCGACCACGGTGGCCGATTCCTGCTGTGCGGGAGCCGGCTGTGGTGCTTTGGAGACGGCTTCTGTTTCTCCGACTGGCGGGGCGCAGGCGGTTCTCGCTTCTATGGTCGAGGCGGATGCAGGTGACTGCGCTGCAGCCTGCGCCAAAGAGTGCGGCGCGGAAGCTTGCTGCGGCGGAGAGTTGGCGGCTGTAACCCCCGCTCGCTGAGACTCGGCGACGGCTTAGGATAGAGCCTTCCTTTTTCAAAGCCTCCATGGTATCGCCCATGGAGGCTTTTTGTCTTTTGAAAAGAAGGTTTACCCGGTCTTCGGTGAACTTCGTTTTGCGCAAAATGTATGGGCTATTCCGCGTGAAGTGCCTTAGCGCTTTCTTGTTGATCCTGCGAATGGATGGCTCCTGCACTCCCTAAACATGGTCGGATCGCTCGCTTTCGGTCTCATCGGTGTGATTCTTTGGTCGATGTATCGAGATTGCGCGGACTACGGGGAGTGGAAATTCCATCGGTGCGCCACCGCGCTGGTCTTCTTGACCTCTCATCTTGCTCTTAAGCTGGGGCTCCCTCTTGGTGGAGCCATCGCCGGGCCTCCTATCGGGCCGCTTTGCGGTTTGACCGGATCTTCCGGCGGGATGCCTTTTCAGAAATCAAGCTGCTATGAAGCGCATTTCTCCAGGTGCGGGGAGCGTAGCCCATGCGTTCTTTAAAGGCTCTCGAAAACGCGCTTGCGCTGCCAAAACCACAGCGTTCGGCAATCGCCTCCAAACCGTCGGTGGTACGGCTCATTTCGTCGAGAGCGCGTTGGAACTGGAGTCGTTGCAGGGCCACTTTTGGGGCGCAGCCCAGGCTTTTGTGAAAGAGGCGACGCAGGTGCGCGGGCGATGCCCCCACCGCCCGGCCAACCTCATCCAGTCCGGGGCTCCGCGACAGGTGATCGCCATACCACAGCAGGGCGCGTTTGACGGTTTGAATTCCGGAAAGACCCCTTGATTTATCCTCAATTTCAAGCGTGGGATGGGCATCTGCGGCCAGCAGGGAGAGTTCGAGGAGCAGGTGTTCCTGCTGTAAATGCGTGAACGCATCGGGCTGACGAAATCCCGCCAGAGCTTGCTTCTGCAACTCGCGCAGCCGCGTAATCTGCCTGGCCGCGAGTCCGAGAGAGATATACCCGGCCGGGGGGAGGGTCTCGCGGAGAGGTGCCGGGGCAACCGGGAAATGAAAGACAGCAACTTCCGCCGCCGCCGCGCCATCTCCATCCCAACCGTGCTCCGAACCGGGTGGGAAGATCCACAGGCGGCACTTCTGCAATTCCCCTTCACCGCCGGGGAATAAGGGAGCGATGCGTCCCTTGAGCACCGCTTGGAATTCCCAAAACGGCCGGCGAATCGGAGTGAGCGGATTTAATCCGTAGGTCCGGCGACCATGTCCAATATAGACGAGCATAAAGAAATCTTCCGATAGGAGGGCGATTTAGGAGCGAAAATGTCAAGTTTATGAGCGTGCCCGCTATGGCTCTTTCGGAAGCTATTTGCTAATCTGCTCTAATGTCATCCTCAAGAAAACGCTACGCGATAGTCGGTTTGGGTAGTCGCTCCTCCATGTTTTGGAAGGCCCTCACCGGGCCATACAAAGAAAGTGCCGAGTTGGTTGGTTTGTGCGACGTCAACCAGACGCGCATGGCCTACGTGAACCGGACACTTCTCGACGAGGGGAAACTCACCAAACCCGTTCCGACTTATCAGGCGGAGGCCTTTGATCAAATGGTGAAGGAGACCCGCCCGGATGTCATTATCGTGACAACGATTGATCGGTTGCATCACCGCTACATCATCCGAGCGGCCGAGTTGGGCTGTGACGCCATCAGCGAAAAACCCATGACCACGGATGCGGAGAAATGTCAGCAAATTCTGGATACGTTGGCGCGCACGGGCCGGAAACTTCGCGTCACTTTCAACTATCGTTACTCGCCCGCCCGCTGGAAAGTCCGCGAACTCATTCGCGACGGAGTCATTGGCGATGTGAAGCAGGTGCACTTTGAATGGCTCCTCGATACCCGACACGGTGCGGATTACTTCCGCCGCTGGCACCGCGATAAGAGCAACTCGGGAGGGCTCATGGTGCACAAGTCCACGCACCACTTCGATCTCGTCAACTGGTGGCTTGGGGCGCGCCCGGAGGTCGTTTTTGGTTTTGGTTCGCTTGCCTTCTATGGGCGCGAGAACGCGGAGGCCCGGGGTGTGCACGCCCCCTACTACCGCACCACCGGTGCACCGGGTGGGGAGAAGGATCCTTTTGCTCTCGACCTGAGAAAAGTCCCGCAAATGAAGGCCCTCTACCTCGACGCGGAGCATGAAGATGGCTACCTCCGCGACCGTAATGTTTTTTCCGATGGCATCAGTATTGAAGATACCATGAACCTGCTCGTCCGCTACGATACCGGTGCGCAGATGTCCTACTCGCTCGCCGCCTACTGTCCGTGGGAGGGCTATCGGGTGATGTTTACGGGCACAAAAGGACGCATCGAGTTGCAGGATGTTGAGCGTCCTTATGTCAGTGGTGACGGGACGGAGAGCGGGGAGTCCTTGCAGAAGGGAAAAAACATCATCGTTTATCCTCATTTTGCGGAAGCCTATTGCGTAACGCCCGCAGCGGCCGTTGGCGGCCATGGCGGGGGAGATACGCCCCTCCTCGACTCTCTTTTCGGACCGCAGGAGAATGCCGTCGAAGATCCGCTCGGACTGGCTGCGAATGAAGTCGATGGAGCGTGGTCTATCCTCACCGGAATCGCGGCCAACCGCTCCTTCGCCACCGGGCTTCCGGTATTTACCCGCGAGTTGGTTCGGTTTCCACAGCAATGAAACGGCTTATTCTTCCGGTTTGCGGACTCCCTTTCGGCAAAGTCGACGCCTGCCTTGTGCGGCAAAAGCTGGCGCTTCTATAGTCGATCTGCTTGAGCGGTTGACCGCAGCGGAAGGGCGCTACCAGGCGTTTGCACGCCTGACTCGTCGCCCGTGGCCCTCGCAAATCCGGAACCGCTCCGCCGCCGCCGCCCGGTGATAAATCAACCGGGCTACGATCCACCGACCGACCGCGCGGCGGGCATTTCAACTCGACGCCGCTTGGCCGTTCTCCCGACACGCCCTTTCCCGCTTTACACAGTCAACAGACTGGCGGCTTCGCGAATGCGTTGCCGGATCTCCGAAACCGGAAGCCGGGCGATTTCCGCCGGTGGAAGACGGTTTGGATGAAGCGGGGGAAGCTCGCTGAGTGTTTCGCGGAATTGGGGTTGGCGGTTGGCGGCCACATCGTCGATGCGCCCCACTGGCGTGAAGAGCGGGACAACGCGGAGGATCTCCGGCTCGGTGCGGATGACATCGGCAATGGCTTCCACGGCCTCGCAGAAGCGGTCAAGCTCGGCGCGGCTGTAAGTCTCGGTGGGCTCGATCATGAGGCCGAGGGCCTCCGGCCACGCCACCGTGGGCGCGTGAAAGCCGAAGTCGAGGAAGAGTTTGCCAATGCGCCCGACAGCGAGATTCGGCGGGATACCCACCTTCTCCAGCCGCGCAAAGTCTTCCTTCGTGAGCGTGAGGATAAACTCATGCATGCGCGGTTGGGTGTCGGCACCGGCGGGGAGGGTGGGGAGGGACTGCTTCAACCGTGCGTGGCAATAGCGGGCGCTGAGCACGGCGAGAGCGGTCATGCGGGGCACACCGGCGCGCCCGAGACGACGCAGATAGGTGTAGGCCCGCACCTTGTGGGCGAAGTTACCCCAATGGCGATGAAAACTCCCGATGCTTTTTGCCGGGGTGAAGGGAATGAAGCGGTCGCCCTCGTGCCGGATTTGCTTGCCCGGCAGGTAATCGACGAGGCGTTCGCTCACAGCCACGATGGCATCTCCCGGACCGCCGCCGCCGTGGGGAATCGTCCAGGTCTTGTGGAGGTTGTTGTGCACGGCGTCCACGCCCATCGCCCCGAGGTCGCACCAACCGGCGATGGCGTTCATGTTCGCCCCGTCCATGTAGACAAGGCCCCCGGCCGCGTGAACTTTTTCGGCGATTTCGCGGAAGCGGGTTTCAAAGAGGCCGCAGGTGTTGGGATTGGTCACCATGATCCCCGCGAGGTGCGGGCCGTATTGGGCCATTTTCGCCTCGAAGTCGGCCATGTCGATGAGGCCGTCCCCGTCACTTTGAAGCAGGACAATACCGGCCTGGCGTCCGTCCACGCGGCGGGATTTGTAGCCCGCCATGATGGCTGTGGCGAAATTGGTCCCGTGGGCGGAGGCGGGGATGAAGATGACATCGCGGTGCGCCTCGCCACGGTCGGCGTGGTAGGCTTGGAAGAGCTTGATGCCGACCAACTCGCCTTGCGCGCCGGCCACCGGCTGGGTCGTCACGCCGGGGAGGCCCGTGATCTTTTTGAACCATTCCTGAATCTCAAAGAGGACCTCGAGCGAGCCCTGGGCGTCCGCTTCCGGGGCGAGTGGGTGAATATCGGTGAAGCCTGCGAGACCCGCCGCGTAATCATTGATCAACGGATTGTATTTCATCGTGCAGGAGCCGAGCGGGTAACACGCGTCGTCGGGGCTCACATTGAGGGCGGCGAGGTCGCTGTAATAGCGGCGCAGGGTCGCCTCGTCGAAGCCGGGGAGCTGCGCGGAACCCTCCCGGAGAAGAGCCTGCGGAATGTCCGCCAGGCCGCCACCGGCGGGCGATCCGGAGTAGCCGCGCGCCGCGAAGAAAGCTACAAGTGCCTCAATATCGGCCTCGATATCGGTGAAGGTCAGCTTGATCAGGGAGCGGCTTCCGGAGACGCGGTCAGAAACATCCACGCCCAAGTGCAAACCGGCTTCAGCGGCCGCCGCGATTGCCGCGGCGGCGGGTTCGGGTAGTTCGAGAACGATCTCGTTGAAGCAAGCGGCTTCAGGGAAAGCGAGCCGCAGGCCGGGCAGGCCGAGGAGGCGCTCAGTGGCCGAACGGGCTTGCGTGAAGCCCTTGCGAATGGCCGCGGCCATGCCCGTCTCACCCCGCGCGAGCATCGCGGCCCCGGCGAGCGTGGCGAGAAATGCTTGATTGGAGCAAATGTTGGAAGTCGCTTTGTCTTTGCGGATGTGTTGCTCGCGGGTACTCAGGACCATCACGCAACATTCACGCCCGTCCTCGTCGACGGCCTTGCCGATGTATCGCCCGGGCGTCTGGCGCACGTCGTTGCGGTGCGCTTCATCGGTGCGCACTCCAAAGAGGCCGAGGCCCGGCCCGCCAAAGTTCGGCCCGATGGCGAGGTGCTGCGCCTCACCGACAATCATGTCCGCTCCCTTGGCCCCGAAGGCCATTGGCGGCACGAGCCCACCCGTCGCCAGAAGGAAAGGATCGATCACGGCGATAGCCTTCGTCCCGAGCGCGTGAATGCCGTCTGTCAGGGCATGGACATCTTCGAGAAGGCCGAGCTTGTTGATCTGGGGGAAGATCACCGCAGCGAGGTGTCCGGCGGGCTGCGCGGCCGCGAGTTGCTGGAGCGCGGCAAGGTCGGTTCGACCCGTAGCCGGATCAATCGGCGCGAAGAGCAACTCGATTTCGGTGTGGCGGGCGAGGGTTTGCACCACTTCCAGATCGCCGGGGAAGAGGGCCTCGGAAAGAATGACGGACCTGCCTTGGCGGCTCAGCCGGAGGGCCGTGCAAATCGCTTCGAAGATGGCCGTCGAACGCTCGTAAAGAGAGCTATTGATAGCATCAAAGCCCGTCAGTTGCCCCATGGCGCACTGGTAGATCCAGTGGGAGAGCAGGGTGCCCTGCGAACGCTCCGGTTGATAGGGCGTGTAGGCCGTGGTGAGATTGCGAAGATTGGAGACGAAGGGCACGATCTCCGGCACGGTGTAGGCGTGAAGGCTGTCGCCGATGAAGGACGGGCGCACCTTGTTGCGCGCTGCGACCGCTTCCACGTGCGCGCGGAGGTCTTCGTAAGACAGCTCATCGGGTAACTCCGGAGCCTCCGCGAAGCGGCTCTCCGCCGGAATGTGCGCGTAGAGGTCGGCCAAGCGGTCGGCCCCCACGGCTTCGAGCATGCCCTCAATGTCCGCTTCGGTCGCGGAAATGTAGTGCCGCTTGAGCTCGCGGGGATACACATGTGGATCGTAAGGAAGGTTGGATTGGGCAATCATCTTTACAGGCATTCCCTTCGCGTCACTTTCCTCAACCGTTTAACGCACAAACCGGGAAGCACCCCTTCCCTTCGGCTGGAAAAATGAATACACGACCGGAAAATCATGACTAAACGACAGCGAGCTGAATTTGTCCACCGCCGACTGGATGAATTATTCCCCGAAACCCCGATTCCTCTGAACCACACCGACGCCTTCACGCTGTTGGTCGCCGTCCTGCTCAGCGCGCAGTGCACGGACGTGCGTGTGAATGAGGTGACACCCCGGCTCTTCTCGCTCGCCTCTACGCCGGAGGTCATGGCTGCGCAGCCCGTCGACACCATCCTTGAAATCGTGCGCCCATGCGGTCTCGGGCCGCAAAAGGCGGCGGCCATCTCCGCCCTCTCGAAGATCCTTGTGGCCGATTTTGGCGGCGAGGTGCCCGCCGATCTGGCGCAATTGGAAACGCTCCCCGGCGTTGGTCACAAGACCGCCCAGGTGGTCATGGCGCAAGCCTTCGGTGTGCCCGCTTTTCCTGTGGACACCCACATCCACCGCCTCGCCCAGCGCTGGGAGCTGAGCTCGGGCAGAAACGTGCGCGAAACCGAACGGGACCTGAAGAGCCTTTTTCCCGAGGAGTCGTGGAACCGACTGCACCTCCAGATTATCTTTTACGGGCGGGAGGTTTGTCCCGCTAGGCGCTGCGATGGCCTCGCCTGCGAACTCTGCCAATCCCTTTTCCCGGGGCGCAAACGGCCGCGGCCGGTGAACAAAGCCTGACGGCGGGCAGTCGGTTGCGCCGTGAGATTACCCCAAAAATCAACTGGATCTTTGGCGCACGCGCGTGGACACGGATTTTAGGCCGTGGCTTTTGCCGGGATTTTGACCATGGATTTCCTGGATGATATGGACCCGGAGAGTGGGGCTTTTGCGTGGGCTCGGATTCGGAGGTGGAGCAGGTGGGTGTGATCACAAAGGCTGTCACCTCTTTCAGTTGCGTTTATCTGCGGTTGCGACCGTCGCGAAGTCGGCACCACCGTCCTCCATCAGCGGTTTGGGCTTCCTTCCCCTTCGAAAGCCCAGCCAGCCATTGGCCGCACAGAAGCTCTCTACCCAGGCTACCGACCCCACCGCCCAGCTCTCGCTGAAGGCGCGGATCTTCGAGAGAAGCCCCGATTCTTCCGCCAAACCCGCTACAGGCATCGCTTTCTCCTTCGTTGCACCGGCTGCTGTGCTCCTCTGATTCCTTCGAAGAGGCCGCGCTCCCGGTCCCATCCGGCTGCACAGCCGCGTACGGTAGCGCTCGTGCCATTGGGTCGTCCAAGTCATCTTGCCCTCAGTCCGGGCGATCCCCCGCCGTGCAGCCGAGCCACCCGCGCACGCCTCCCCGAAACCACTGAAGCCATAGGCCCCCGCGTCCTCCACCAGCCCCGCCCGCACCGGGTTCAAATCAATATACGCCGCCACCATCCTTTGCGCCGCCGTATCCGCCTCCACCACCACGCTGCGGAAACGCTCCGCCCAGAAAGTCCCCACCGTGTCGTGCTTCTGATTATACCATAAAGTAAACCGCGTTTTCACCTCCCGCATAAAGACAGACACATCCCCCATCCGCGCCTTCAGCCGTCGACGGATACCCTCTGCGGAGCTTCCGTTCTTCTTCAGAATGACCTCCAGATCATCCGCATCCAACCCCAGCGAAGCGCAACGCGTCCCCCCATAGAGCGCCCGAAACCGCGTCACCAGACCCGCATCGTCCAAATCCTCCGTCTCCTTCGGATCCAGCCGCACGAAGATATGAAAGTGATTCGCCATAAAGCAATACGTCAGCACCTCCATTCCTGCGAACGCCGCCTGCGAGCGCATGATATGGCGCATCGCCTTCATCGCCTCCTCATCCATCAGCCGTCTTTTCTGCACCACCCTCGAAATAAGGTGGTGGCACGCTAGTCGCGGATACTTCAATCTTCGGCAAAACCTTCTGCTCATGCTACGACTCAAACACTTGCTTAGTGTCTGTCAATGGTGCAATGTTCAGAACATTAAAAAATACAAACCAATCGTAGGTTTTGGTTGTTTGCGTTGGATTATCAATGGCTATGAGGCACCCAGCCGTAACTGAGTAGTTGAAGGCCGGAATGTAGCTATTCCCCTCCATGAAGAGGAGTGAGGGAGAAAGCCTTCGCTGAGTCCCACGTAGCAGGGGGCCAAAATGGCCGCCCTGCTTCTATGGACGACGCGCACCAAACAGCGAAAGGAAAAACCCGTTGCGTATCCAAACAGTGTCAAGATCGCTTCTCCGGAGCAAGGAGTCCAGTCCTGAGGCTACCCAAGCGCCCGACCGATCTCTTGGAGTTGATGGAGGACGAGGTCCGGCTGGAGGCGGGCGAGGGCGGGATCTTCCTTGCGCAGACGCAGGGAGCGGGCGTCGCCGGCAAAGAGGGCCGTGCGGAAACCAAGCGCGGCGGCGGGTCCGATGTCGTTGCGCATGTCGTTGCCCACGTAGAGGACATCCCCGGGAGCGAGGTCATGCTTTTCGAGAGCGGCGGCGAGCTTGGCGTAGAGCGCGGTGGAGGGTTTGCCCTCGCGTTCCTCGAAGGAATAGACCCGCAGATCGGGCAGGAATCCTGCCGCTTCAAGGGGTTTTTCCAGAAACGCTTCCAGCATGATGGGCGTGTAAAACTGGGCGTTGGAAACGATGCCGAGGGGCAGGCCCGCCGTTTGCAAACGGGAGAGTTCCCCGGCCAGGCCGGGCATGGGGGCAACGGGATTGAGGCGGCATTCCAGCTCAATCGCGAGGGTCTCGATGAGGTCGGCTGGGAGGGTCGCGGGGAGGCGCTTGCGCTCCGTCAGCTCCCGGAGAAAATCGCGCCAGACCTCGCGGATCTCGACTTCCGGAAATTCGATTTTCCGCTCCGCCCGTATACGCCCCTGATGGGCGCGGACGGTCTCGAAAAATTGCGCGGGTATGCCTTCCGCCCCGTCCGCGAGGGGATGCCCCACCGCCGCAAACGCTTCCTTGAAGGCCGCCGAGCGGTCGTTTTTCTCCGCGAGGCTGATGTCGCCGGAACCTGAAATGACAAGGGTGCCGTAAATATCAAATACGACTGCGCGGATGCCTTTGAGCTTTGGCAGGTGCGGCGGATGGTCGGTGGCAAGGGGCTCCAGCGGGTGGGCGGCCGCTTGCTCGCGGAAACGTTGAAGGTGGCGGGCTTTTGCAGGCATCATGGGAAGCGTCTCAGTGGTTGTCGCCCTTTTCGTCCTCCGGGCGGTGGCGCATTTCCTGGGTGAGCACGCTGTAGTAGATACCCACCCACAGGCTTTTTGTGAAGCGGAAGGTGAAGACGGGGAGAAGAATGACGCCGCCGAGAGAAAGGAAAATAGCTGTTTTCAGGCCAAGGATGCCCACAACGAAAAGGATCGCGATGGGCAAAACCCAGAAGATGCACGCGAGCGCATAGGCCAACGGCACGGAACCGTAGCTCCAGCCGTCTTCCATTTCGAGGGGAAGATCGCAGTTCGGACAGCGGGTGTGTAGCCGGAAAGTAGATACATAGAGAGGGCTGTGCTCGCAGCGGGGGCACTGCCCGCGGATTCCACGCCTGAAGGCAAGGCCGCGTGGAATGGAGTCGAGCGCGCTCGGCGATGGGCGAACCGGTTTCATTGGCGCAGCAGGGAAAAGCGTTCGGGGCTGAGAAAACGGTCGAGGATCGTTTCGGCGGAGTGGGCTCCGGGGGCCGATGCAGGGGCGTTGAGGATCGCTTTGTAAAGATCGCGCAGACGCCCGCCGTAGGCGTCCAGCGAATACTTCGAGGAAATCGCCGCGCGGTTGCTTTCAATGAGCCGAGCGGGCGCGCTTGTGGGCAGGGAGGCTTCCAGGGCGGCGGTCGGTCCTTGGCTCAGCACGCGCTCGATAACGGCGCGTTGCAGCGGCTCGGGGAGACCGCCGAAATCATAACCCTCTTCGGATTGGAGGGCGCTTTGCGTGCGTTCCAAGGCATCGGACGGGAGCGTGCGGTCATAGGCGGCGAAGGCCGCAGCCAAGCCCTTTTCGAGAGCGGCAAGCAGATCTTTTTCTTCCCTGGGGTTGAGGCACACCGGCAAGCGCGCGTAGAGACCGTCCAGGCGGACACCGTTTTCTCCGAAGTCCGCTGTGATTTCGGGGAGGTTTCGCCCGCACACACCTTTTCCGAAAAGCCAGGGTTCCAGAAAGGCGAGCCCGAAGCCCTCGGCCACGCTGGTTGTCATCAGGGCCTCCGCCCGATGAATGAGAGCGGGAAAACTCACCGACGGATCGTCGCCGAGGCCGAATCGCACGGGCAGGGAGTGTGCCCGCGCGAAGGCAACCCACTCCTCGTGGAGGGCCTTCCAATCCGGATTCTCCGGCGCGAGTGTGGTGGCAAAGAGTGCGCTGCGGCCAAGCTTCGCCGCGACTGCCCCATACAGCGCCACCTCGCCGATATTCTTTCGCCGGATGGCGCGGGTCGGGTAGAGGAAAAGCGGACCTTCTCCGGGGAGCGGATCCGCGGGATCATCCCCGGTTTTGGGAACCGAGACGGCGTTGGGCAGGGTGTGGCAACGGTCAGCGGGCACGCCGGCGGAGCGGAGAATCCGGGCATCGCGCGCGTTCAGAGCGGCGTAATGAATCTGTGGCGCGGACGGATAGAGGGTGGTCTGCCCGCCCGCGTCCTCCGTCTTGCGAAGGAAAGCCTGTTGCGCGGCGTAGTTGGCCGGGCGTCCGTCTTCCGCGAAGTCATGGATTTGCAGGAGGGCGCGCTGTCCTTGGCACAAAAGCCCGGTGAGCGCGGCGGGGAAGGCGACATTTTTCCCCAGGCTGTGGTTGTGGATGTGCCACAGATCGGGTTCGCCCCCGAGGGCATCCCGCGCGGCGGAGCGGAGATTTGCCGCCAGTCGGGCGGGGTCGTCGGGTCCGGCAGTCTTTCGGTATCCCAGGCCGTCCACCACCACAACCTTGGGCAGCGCGTCACCCGCGTAAGCCTCTCCGGAGAGCACCACGCATTCCACCTCCGGTCCGAGAGCGGCGACGGCGTTTTCGATCACCCGGGTGACGCCGCCGCGACGCAAATGATAATGCACAATCGCGACTCGCATCCGGAAGTTCTAAGCGTTGGGGGCGGTGCGACCGAAGCGCTTGCGATATTCGGGCAGGGTGATCATGGGCGGGCGTTCTTCCTCGATGATTTCTTTGAGCGTCTGCTCGTAGCGGTTCCCCTCCGCCTGAAACTGGCGGAAGATGTTCGACATCTCCGGCAGCTTGTCGACGTGTCCGTAGGCTTCCATGCGGTTGAGGAAGCTTTGGAGAATCCCGAACGACATCTTTCCGAGGTCGAGAGTCGATTGATTGCGGTGCACGCGTTGGTCGAGGTCGGTTTGCGCGAAGGCATCGAGCCCATACTTCATGTAGACGTCCATGAGGTGAGAGGTCTCGACTCCGTAGCCGATGGGGAAGGGGATTTGCTCAAGGACCTCGCGGCGCACGGCATATTCCCCGGAGAGCGGCTGGATGAGGGCCGTGAGTTCGGGGAAAAAAAGCGAGAAGAGCGGCCGCACAAGGATCTCCGTAACCCGCCCGCCCCCGGACGGGCGAATTCCCTGGGAGAAGGCGAGGGGCCGGTCGTAGAAGGCTTTCACATACTGCGTGGAGTCGTGCGCAATGAGCGGCCCCACGAGCCCGGTGACAAAGCGCGGATGGATGTTTTTGATGTCCGCATCCACGTAGCAGATGATGTCGCCCTTGAGCTGATAGATCGCCTTCCAAAGGTTTTCCCCTTTGCCGCGCTTGAAACCCTGGGAGGGAAGGATGTCTTTGGAGAGGTAAACATCCGCGCCGAACTGCGCCGCCACTTCGCAGGTGCGGTCGGTCGATCCCGAATCGATCACGGCAAACTCGTCGATCAGCGGATACCGGTCCATCAGCTCGCTCTTGAAGATGACGATTTCCTTACCGATCGTTTTTTCTTCGTTGAGCGTGGGAATGCAGAGGCTGATGGTCAGGCCCTTCTTTTCCTTCTCTTTGATCATGGCGAGGATATCCCAAAACTCGCCGTGGTGGAAGGTGTTCTTCTCCAGCCATTTTTCAATCTTACTCATCGCAAAGTCCTCCGTCGATTGCCTGTATCACACCGATGATCTGGGCGATGCCCTTGAAGATCGGCTCCACGAAAACCGTCTCATCGATTTCGTGTTTTTTCTCTCCCTTGGTCACGCCGAGGGTGAGACAGGGAATGCCTTTGTCGGCCAGAGCGGAGAGCTCTCCGGTGCTGGGGGCTACCTTCGCTTTGATGTCGAGTGCGCCCATGATGGAGCGGGCCGCCCGCACCAGCGGATGGTTGAAAGCGATACCGCCCGGGCGGCGGCGGGCGATCACGCGGATTTCCGCGCGCGCCCGGTTCTCCGCGTTGACCTCCGCGACAATTTCTTCGATTTGCTGAAGGATCTCCGCAACCATGCCGGGCTGTAAGCTGCGCACTTCGAGACGGAGCGTCGCTTGCGTGGGCGGTGTGTTGAAGGCGTTGCCCGCGATGATAGAGCCGAGGATGATGGAGGTTTCCGGTTGCTGGGGCGTGCGAATGCGGAGGATACGGTCGATCACACCGTGCAGTTCCACGATCGCTCCCGTTGTATCGGCATCTGCCCAATCCATGCGCTCCGGGGTGAAGAGGCGGATTTCGAGGCGGATCATTCCGAGGCTCGAATAACTCAGGCGTCCCAGTTGAATCCCTTCCACGCAAACCGCCGTGTGGATCGGTGCCTTGGTGTTTTCCACGAAGAAGCGCAGGCCGCCGAGGTCTCCCCGGCCCATGCTTCGTGTCGAACCGAGGAGAATGAGGTTGGACTTCAGTTCGATACCCAGCCGATTGAGGATGAGCGGCAGGGAGGCGACCGTGGCCACGCCCAGGCTGTTGTCGGCCACTCCCGGACCCGTCAGGCGATCTTCCGCCACCGTGACCGAGTGGTCGATGCTCTTGTCCCAGATCTTGTCGACGTGCGCGGAGACGAGGATGTTCCGTTTACCTTCCGTGCCGGGCAGGATGCCGGTGACGTTTTGTGCCTCGTCCGTGGAAATGTTTTGCAAACTGCTCTCCGTGAAGCGGTCGCGCAGAAAATTGATCAGCGCTTGTTCGTGAAATGCCGGAGAGGGGACCTCCCCGCACATGATGACGTTGGCCAGGAGAATTTCGCGCAACTCGATCAAGCGTTCGCGAAAACCCCGGACCTCCCCCTGCAACGTTTCTATGTCTGGAGATGGACTCATTTTTTGAATCTATCCGCCAAGCAGGGGAAGTGCCAAGGGATTTGTCGAAATTCCTTGTTGGCCTCTGGGAATTTTTCCCTACCGTCGGGAGTCCTTTCACTGAAACCCACTTCAATTAGGATTTAACATGAACAGATTCTTCCGCCCGCTCGCCTCCCTTTTTCTTTTCGCTGCCGCTGCCGTGATGGCGCACGGCGCGAACTGGACCACCGACTATGCCGCTGCCAAGGAGCAGGCAAAGGCGGAGAACCGCCACATTCTCCTGGAGTTCACCGGATCCGATTGGTGCCCGCCCTGCCAGCGGCTGAATGCCGAGGTGTTCTCGCGCAGTGAGTTCAGCGCCTTCGCCGACGCAAACCTGATCCTCGTGAAGCTCGATTTTCCCCGCCGCACCGAACAGGCACCCGAATTGGCCGCGCAAAACCGTCGTCTCGCCGAAAAATATGGTATCCAGGGTTTCCCCACCGTCATCATCCTCAACCCGAGCGGTGAAGAGATCGAGCGCACGGGCTATCGCCGTGGCGGCGTGGCGGCCTACATCCGGCATCTGGAGTCGGTGCTCGCCCGGAGCAAATCGTGAGACCTTCGTAACGGATTTTCTTCGATATCCGGCGGCTTCCGATGGGGAGCCGCCTTTTTGGTGACGTTTACTAAGAGCCAGCCGCGAGGGCGAACGCGAAAAGGTAGTCCGGGTGATTCATCCCCGGACCGCGACGGAGAAGCGGCTACGCATTCTCGTGCACCTACAGCGGCGAGGAAAACGTGCGATGAACGGACCCGCGTTTCCGCCCAGGTCGACCGCTGAAGCAGGTCGACTACGGAAGCAGCGCGGTCTCTCTGCGAGGACGAAAACCGGCAAACCAGGCATTTTTCAAGTTCTTGCTTGCGGATGCCCTCACACGTAAACACCCCCGCCCAGGAGGCGCTCACCATCGTAAAGGGCGGCCACCTGTCCGCTCGCGAGACCGCGCTGGGGTTCGGCGAAAACGAGGCGCGCGCCCGTGGAATCGGGCTCGAAGCGCACGCGCACGCTGGGGTCGCGGTAGCGCACCTTGCAGAGCAGGTCGACCGGTTCCGTGGGCGGTTGCGGGGTGAGCCAACTGAGGTGATGCAGGCGGGCGTCGTCCTGCCAAAGCGCGGCGGGACGCTCCTTTTCAAAAGCGACCACCAGTTTGTTTGCGGGGAGGTCTTTGGCCACGACAACGTAGTGGTTGAAGTTGCTGTTCGAGGGCAGGCCGATCCCGCGCCGCTGCCCGAGGGTGTAGCGGTGCAGTCCCTTGTGCTCGCCGAGGACCTCTCCCGCCAGGTTGACGATGGGGCCGGGGGAGGGGGGAATGAAGTGCTCCAGAAAATCGTTTATGCGCACGCGGCCGATGAAGCAGATTCCCTGGCTGTCTTTCTTTTCGGCGTTGGGCAGACCGAACCGGCGGGCTTCGGCGCGCAGTGCAGGCTTTTCCAAGTGCCCCACGGGAAACCACGCCGCCGCCAATTGCTCCGGACGGAGAAGGGCGAGGAAGTAGCTCTGGTCCTTGTTTTTGTCGGCCCCTTCCCACAGCTCAACCGGGCCGGGGTAGGGACGCCCGGGGTTGCCCGGACGGCTCTGGCAGTAGTGTCCCGTGGCCACGCCTTCAAAGCCGCGTTCGCGCGCCCAGTCGAGGAGCACACCGAACTTCATCTCGCGGTTGCACATCACGTCGGGATTGGGCGTGAGGCCCGAAGCGTAGCCCCGCACAAGATAGTCCACAACCCGTTCGCGGTAGTCGCGCATGAAGTTGACCACCTCGAAGCCAATCCCAAGGGTCGCCGCCACGGCCTCCGCATCGCGGATATCCTGCTGCCACGGGCAGTCTCCGAGGATCTCCTCCTCGTTGATCCAGTTTTTCATGTAGACCCCGTGCACGTCGTGACCCGCCTCCCGCAAAAAGGCGGCAGCCACGGCGCTATCGACCCCCCCGGAGAGGGCCACGATGAGTTTTTTTTCCATGAAATCTGAAATTTTCCCTTCCATACCTTCCCCGAGAGGCCATGCTCTTCAAGCCTTGAGGTGGATTCTTCAGGAATTTTTCGCAATCCGGTAGGAGACTTGCTCCACCCGGCAATGCAGGGGATGCAATCAAGTATGGCAGAGGACGTAAAGATCAAGTGGGCGGTGTGGACGTCTCCAAAGACGGGGTTGTTGGCATTTGCGAGCGACTGGAAGAGCAGTGATCTTCCCGAACTCTATTTCGGTGAGGACCGCCTGCCCGTGAAGAATCTGCGCCGCGAAGATCCCCTGAACTTCGCGCGGATGAGCGGCTATTGGATCGACAAACGCGAAATCATTTTCGTTTTGCCCGAGAAAACAGCCAAAGAGGAGAAAGCCGCGCTGAAGGAAGGGGTCTATGTCGCTGGTTCCTTCAACGACTGGGCGAAGGCTGTCGGCGATGATGCCTGGAAGCTGGAACGGGACGAAGAATCAGGCCTCCATTGTCTGCGGGTGCCGCTCAAGGCCGTTGGGGGGGCGCGCAAAAGCCAGAGCTTCAAATTTGTTACGGCGAAGGAACGCTGGCTCGAGGTGCCGGTCGATCTGCCCAATTGCATTGTCGACGATTACGGCAACCGGAACTTCCACCTCGAACCAAAGTGCACGGGCGCGCACGAGTTTGTCTTCGAGCCGCCGCTGCCCTTCAATGTGGCGGCGGATATTCAACTGATTTTTTGCCGTGGAGGCAAGGATGTGGCCGTGACCATGAAACCGGGGCCCTTTGTCAAGAAGATGGCCTCCAAGCTGCCGCTGGGAGCAGTCGTGGAAGACGATGTGACCATTTTCCGCCTCTTCTCCCCGCAGGCGAATCGCGTATCCGTGCACATTTACAAAGACGTCGAAGCGACGCGCGTAAAGACCATCGCCATGGTTTTGCGTGAGAGTTGCGTATGGGAAGCACGCTTGCCCCGCAATGCCCACGGCGAGTTTTACCACTTCACGGTGGATGGCTTCGCGGCCGATGTGGGCACGCTCTTCGATCCGCATTTCCGCGTCCTCGATCCCTATGCCCTCGCTGTTACCGGACCCAAAGGCCCGGCGATTGTCGTGGATCTTGCCCGCTGGAAACCGCCGGTCCGGCGCTTTCAGCCGCCCGCCTGGCACGAATTGATCGTCCTTGAAACGCATGTGCGGGATCTGACTGCGCGCGCCCCCATCGATCTGACTGAGCAAGAAAGGCTGGGCTTTGCCGGGGTCACCAAGTGGCTCAAAACCGAGGGCTCCTATCTCCGTTCCCTCGGCATCAACGCGGTGGAGCTTCAGCCGGTCCAAGCCTTTGATACAGCCAACTTCGAGGAATACGGCTGGGGCTACATGCCCGTGAACTATTTTTCTCCCGCGCCCCAGTATGGCAGCGATCCGCAATCCCCCGACAAGGCCGCCCAAGAGTTTAAGGAAATGGTCGAAGCCTTCCATGAGGCCGGCCTCGCTGTGATTCTTGACGTCGTCTACAACCACGTGGGCGAGCCGAATCACCTCCAGTATGTGGACCGTGGATACTATTTTCTCCTCAACGCGGACGGGGCGTATCTGAATTTCAGTGGTTGCGGCAACACCCTCGATGCCGACACCCCGATGGTGCGCCGTCTCATGGTCGACAGCCTCATTCACCTCATCGAGTATTTCGACGTGGACGGCTTTCGCTTTGACCTGGGCGAGCTCATCGGCGTGGACGCCCTCGTGCACGTCGAGCGGGCGCTCAAAGCCGTCAAACCCTCCGTGATCTTCATCGCCGAGCCCTGGAGTTTCCGCGGCCACATTATCCGGGAACTGAAAAACACGGGGATCGCCTCATGGAACGACGGTTACCGCGAGTTTCTGAAAAAATACCTGCGAGGGGAGGGTGGGGCCGACGGTCTTTTCTATTTCCTTTCGGGCTCGCGCGATGCCTTCCGCTTCCCCGCGCAGACAGTCAACTACGTCGAATCCCACGACGACCGCTGCTGGATCGACGAAATTACCGAAAACCCTAATGGAAGCGGGCTCTTTCCCACCGCCAATGACCGTCGCCGCACCCACATCATGTTTGCCATCCTCATGATGTCGCACGGCATCCCCATGCTCCTCGCGGGCATCGACTTTCTCAAATCCAAGAACGGCAAGCGAAACACCTACCTTGACGGCGAGGAGAACGCGCTACCCTACGAGCGCACCCTGCAGTTTCCCCATACCCGCGACTACCTCAACAAGTGGATGGCCTTCCGCTTGGGGCTCGGCAAAGCCCTGCTCTGTCCCGCACACCCCGTTGAGCAAGGCTTCTTTTCCACCGCTGCCGTCCGCAATGCCCTTGCTGTCGTCTACAACGCCAACACCACGCTGGGCTCCCGCCGCTGGCTCTTCGCCGTCAACCCCCACTTCGAAGAAGTCGCGCTCCCCCTGCCCGAGGGCGACCTCACCGTCGGCAAACAACTCGCCGACCACGAGCGCTTCGACCTTGCCGGCCTCACCTCCGCCACCATCCCCATCGACTCCACCGCCCACCTCCGCATGCCCCCCCTCTCCTGCGCCCTCTGGCAAATCCTCCCGGACTAGGAATTTAGTTTATTAAATTCGCGTATTTACTTTCGGGTGTTTTCCGCGAGACGCGGATTTTCGTCCACTCGAAAGGCCCGGCGCTCTCGTTGTATACTTTGATGAATCGCTCGATGGCTTGAATCAGCTCGCGGGTGGTTTTAAAAC
>JAFIGE010000232.1 GCA_020831585.1 Opitutales bacterium
GGCTAAATCAAGCATGGATTCCATAAACGACCAGTCGAACTTATGCACGGTGCTCGATTTAAACGCTGAATCTTGGACGCCAAACCCAGCAGAGCCAGCGATTGTCGCGGGGTTGCCATCTATTCCCCACTTTATCCCGGAAACGACGGTGCGTTTCCCTCCAGCACTCCACCACTCTAGTAATCCAATTTCCCCTCCCGTTTCTCCCACCGTCTTGCGAGGCTGGCTACACAGACTTCCGACTTCCGACCTCCGACCTCCGTCAGACCCCCTGGGGCAAAATCAATTTTCCCGCCTCATTCCGTTTGAAAGCCTCTACGGCAGAGACGGTGACGGCCCCATGGAAGAGACCGGTTTTTTCGACGACGTGGGCCTTCACGGCGGCGGCGAGATCGGGTTGGTCGAGGAGGATTCTCAGTTGGGTATCGTCGCCCCCGGCAACACACTCGGTCGGGAAAGCCCGCTTCACAATGTGCTCAATTTCATCGAGGCTGATGCGCAGGCCGTAGAGCTTGAGAAAGCGGTTCTTCCGCCCGACGATGTAATGGAAGCCGTCGGCATCGCGCTCGGCAATGTCGCCGGTGCGGAGGATGCCACCCCACTCGTCGCCCTTCGCCAGGTCTTCTGCGGAAAAGGCATACCCCATGGTCACATTAGGTCCCCGGTAGACCAGTTCGCCCCGCCCGGTGGGGTCGGTTATTTCGCGGCCCTCCTCGTCCTCCAGGGAAAACCGTCCTCCGGGAATGGCTCGGCCAATGCTGCCGATGCGCACGGTCGCTTCGGCGGGTGGCAGATAGCCCATGCGCGCCGTGCCCTCGGTCTGGCCGTAGGTGGCAAAAAAACGACGCCCGCTCTCGTGGGCATACTGTGCAAAGGCGGAGAACAGCTCCGGGCGCAGTTTACCCCCGCCTTGCGACAGAACCCGCAGGTGGGGCAGGTCCATGCGCGTGAAGCGGAGGCGGTGCAACAGCTCATAGCTGTAGGGAACCCCGGTGAAACTCGTCGCCTGTTCTTCTTTGAGAAAGGCCCAAAACCCTGCCTCGGTGAGCGTGGCGCGGGAGAGCAGGACGGTTGCCCCCGCATAAAGGTGGCTGGCGACCACGGAGAGGCCCATGGTGAAATACATGGGCAGGGCGGCAACGGGGCGTTCCTCCGCGCTCAGCTCAAAAAAGGCGGCGACATTGCGCGCACTGCTGGAGAGGTTGGTGTAAGTGTGCCGGACCAGTTTCGGGCTCCCGGTCGAACCCGACGTGGGCAGCAAAAGCGAGAGGTCACCGTGGAGCGGCGGTGACTCGACCGGGAGACGCTTGAGGCAATACCCCATGGCTGCGAAGATCGGGTGACCCTCCATCTCCCCGGCGCTGGCCTCGGGGAGCCATACGAAAGCGGGCCGATACCGTTCCCGCAACCCCTCCAGAAAGCCCTTGTCCGTAGAAACCCCAACCATCAGGGGCACGATCCGTTGCTGGATAGAGGAGAGGTAGCCCGCCAAACAGCCGACGGAATTTTCCGCCAGCAGGAGGATGAGCGAACGTTCCGGAATATGGGTGCGAAAAGCGTCAAAGCACCGCTCCAAGGTCGGCGCGTCCAACTGACCTTTGCCGTCGTCGAGCGCCAGCGGGCGGTCACCAAAAGCTTCCAAGTTCAGTTCAAGCATCAATCCGTCCTAAAGAAATTAATCTAACCACTGATGTACACAGATAAACACTGATTACAGCACCGCGCTTCCGTCGACACAGAGAATCTGCCCGGTGATGTAGCGCGCCCCATCCGAGGCCAGAAAACGGCAAGCTTCGGCGATTTCCGACGGTTCCGCGAGACGGCCCATGCGGATGCGCGAAATGCGCTCCTGCAAGTGCTCTGGTTTCACCTCGTCGATCATCTCCGTGCGGGTCAGGCCGGGGGCGACCGAGTTCACGCGAATACCGTGGGGAGCCCATTCCTTCGCGGCAGATTTCGTCAGGGCAATGACCGCTCCTTTCGAGGCGGCATAGAGCGCCTGGCCGGGATTCCCCTCCAAACCAACCCCCGAGGAAATGTTGATGATGCTGCCCGCCTTTTTCCGCATCATCAAGCGACCCGCCAACTGAAGCAGATGGAGCACCGCAAACACATTCACTTCGAAGACCGCGCGCGCCTTTTCCAACGGAATCATCCCCAGGCGATCATTTGCCGGAACCGCCGCATTGTTCACGAGCACATCCAGGCCGCCCCGCTCCTTGCGGATTCTACCCAGACCCTCCGAAGCCGCACCCGCATCCGTGACATCAAAATAGCAGGGCACCATCTCTCCGGTGAGCCGACCGGAATGCCCGGCGCACCATTCGTCCATGCAACCTTCGCGGCGCGCATTGGCGTAAACGATGGCCCCGGCCCCGGCAAAGGTCTCCGCGATCGCGCGGCCAATGCCCCGGTTCGCCCCCGTGACGAGGCACACCTTACCCTTGAGGTCTTGTCCGCCCTCCGCCATTCAAGCATCCTCCATCGCCACCCCGTGCTTCGCGAGGATGCGCTTGCCGTTTTCAAACGATCCGTAATTCAGGATATCCTCCGTATCGAGCATGATATCGAATTCCTCCTCCAGGGCGGTGACGAGGGACATGTGCACGATGGAGTCCCACTCCTCGGTCGTGGCAAAAGTGAAGCTCTCGTCGAAGGAGGCCTCGGGTAAATTAAAGATCTCTGAAAAGACTTTGGTGTATCGTTGGAGGTTGGTCATGGTCAGACTAAATCGTAATTAAATAAGCTCATCTCCCAGTTTTCGATTTTGCAGATTTCATCATCAAATCGGTTGGGATCAAGTGGAAGGCAGGTCACGCGGAATTTTTTTGGCTCCCAGCGAACAGGTACCTTCATCATGGAAAAAGGCGTAAACGAAAGCGTGCCCACAAAGAGAATCAAATCCAATCGTGCGCCTTCGGCTTTGACCAGGTGCCGCACCGCTTGGTCGAAGTGATGTGGGGTCAGGGGATCCACATCAAGGAGAAAGCCGACGCGCGCACCGTCTTGCTGCTTTATCCGGTAAAGGAAGGACGCACCAGACAACGCGACGCGGACATACTCTTCGCCGAACCAGCGCTCTCGATTTTCATCGAAAGTGGACCGTTCGCGCCTAAAACGGAATGCAACCGGCTGACTCCGTCTCAAGGCGGAAAAATATGAGCCCAAAAGATGGAAACGGGAGAGCAACAAGGAAACGGGATCGAACCATCTGAATTTCTCCCGGATGCCCCCAACACGAAGAACGAGCAAATGAGTGCGCAGAGCCCCCACATCTTTATGGCGAAAGGCCTTCTTGGCGACAGGGTACATTTTTTCGTTCGGAAAGCCCAGCCGCAGATGAATTCCCTCCCCAACGAGAAAGCGTTTTGCCGTTTCACTTAGCTTGAAAATATTGGCCAGATTGCGGTGGTCTTCCCGCACCATGATATCGCAACCAAACGCTGTCCAGAAAGGCTTATCATGATCCAGATAGCGGAACGGCACATAAGACTCGCACCCAATCAGATTCCCTTCGATTCGAAGAAGGCTGTGGTAGGAGAAACCGCGGGGATTGTTCAGAAACCGGTCGAGGAAGTCCTGACGGGAGCGATCTTGCGCAAAGACGGCCTTGAAGAGCGAGTTGACTTCATCAATTTCGGAGTCGGTCAACTCGGTTGTGCGCTTGATGGAGATTTCCATAATCAGCTACAGCCTACGACTGGCGTTACTTTTCGAAGGAGTCACGCCCGCGAAAGATGCGCCGGACAGCGCGTAGGGCAAGCATCCCGATCATCCAACTGAAAACTTTTGCAGCACGTCCGGTCCGTTCCGGTTGCTGACAGACGCGGGCCACGCCTTCGAGTCCACACCGCTGCATCCACCGAGGAGCCCGCTTCACCGTTCCGGCCTCATACTCAAAGACCAGCCCCACGGCCAAAAGGAGCGAGGCATCGATTCGGTCGATGATCCGGGCGATAAAGCGCTCCTGCTTGGGGGCTCCCAACCCCACCCACACAAACGTTGGGCGTAAACGATTGATTTCTTCCACGATTCCGCTCTCCGCCAATACTTCCACTGGCGCGAAGGGCGGGGACTGCATGCCAACGACTTTCAATCGGGGAAATTTCGCCCTGACCTCCGTTTCCAGTTTTTGAATGACTTCCGGCGTGCTGCCGAAAAAATAATGGCTGTGCTCGGTCTTTTCCGTTGCCGCGCAAATCCGGTTGAACAGATCCGGGCCGCAGGTCCGCCGGACATGCCCTAACCCACAAAGGTGCGCATACCACACCAGCGGCTTGCCATCCGGCACGGTCAAAAGCGATCGATTCAGGATGTCCGTGTAATCCGTCTCACGATTGGCAATGTAGGTCGCCCGGACATTCGGTGCACACACATACCCCGGCTCGCCTCGCTGCGCCTGCGCGAGGAGGATGTCGGCGGCCTCCTCGAGGTTCGTCGCGCTGATGCGCACCTTGCCGATGGCGTAGCGGGAAGGGAGGATGGGGTCGGAGGGCATTTTCGGAAGTCGGAAATCGGAAGTCGGAGGACGGAGGTCGGG
>JAFIGE010000233.1 GCA_020831585.1 Opitutales bacterium
AAAATATCGTGAAAAAAGATGCCGGGCGATTTTGGGATTTATGCAACAACGCCAAGCTAACCAGCATCCTCGCCGCCTACGGCACCGATCTTTTGCGCGACCACCGCCGCCTCCTCGCGCTGCTCGAAGACTTCCATCCGGGCGACGAGGGCAAAGGCGACCGCCATCTCCTTCGCGTCGCGCTCGAACAAGGCATCGGCACTGCTCTGCTCGCAGGTCCGCCAAGTCCTGCCGAGCGCAAGCGCATGGAAAACCGGCTCACCCATCTGTTTATAGCCCCTGAACCTGCCGCGCGCATAATTGATTTGCTTGATCGGGCGATGCGAGGGGTGCCGCCTTCTTCAGTGATCCTGACGGAGCTGCCCGCCTCCGATGCCGACACCAGCGGAATGAGGGAAGATGGAAGTTCCGAACGATCCGAAGTCAAAACAGGCGGTGCCCTCACAACTAAATCACTCGAACCTCGGAGCCATCCTCCGCCAAAGGCTGCGTCACCGGTTAAAACTGGCCCCGAGCTTGGTCAAAACATAAATGTGGAGTTACCGGGTGGGGTTTTGCTGGAGTTGGTGTGGATTCCTTCGGGATATTTCGTCATGGGAAGCAAAGAAGACTTCAAGAGAAGGAGATTCCTTGGAATCGGATTTAAGACAGTTAACGATGCAGAAACAGGTCGGCTCGACGGTGAAGGGCCACAAACGCAAGTGCGACTGACTCGTGGGTATTGGCTGGGGAGATATGTAGTTACAATTAGACAGTGGCGAATATTTGTCGAATCGACGAGTTATCGCACTCAGGCCGAGCAGCATGGTGGAGTGATTGTCTGGACGGGTTCTGAATGGACGCATCGGAGTGGTAGTAGTTGGCGAAACACTTTTGCGGTGAAAGAGCAAAACCCTGTGGTGGGCGTATCTTGGAACGATGGAGTCGAGTTCTGCAATTGGTTGACGAATCGGGAGCGTGCTGCGGGGCGTTTGCCGAGAGGTTATGAGTATTCATTGCCCTCTGAGGCGCAATGGGAGTATGCGTGCAGAGCAGGAACGACGACGCGATTCTATTCGGGTAATCGCGACAGCGACCTGGCAAGAGTGGGTTGGTTCAAAGAGAATAGCGGTGGGAGCACGCAGCCGGTTGGCCAGAAAGTGGCGAATGCGTGGGGTTTGTCTGACATGCATGGGAACGTGTGGGAGTGGACGCGCAGTTGGCATGGAAGCTACCCTGGCGGCGTGGTGGATGACTTCGAGGGGCCTTTAAGGAGTTTGACGAGGGTGGCCAGGGGAGGCTGCTGGTTCACCGACCCGCAGGGCTGCAGGGCTGCAATGCGCGGCGGAAATGTAGACTACTACCGCTGTTCCAACCTCGGCTTCCGCCTCGCCCTTACACCATCGCCCTAACGCGCCAAGGCGCGCGCGCCTCTTCATTGCTTGAAGGTGGAAAGTAAGGCGAAAATAAGGCTCCCGACTTGTCTGGCCTGCACCGATTGTTCGCCATCCTTCACATCACGTTGTTTGGAAGTGCCATCGAATTGGCGAGAGACCGCTGGTTTGGGGCGTAGATCTTCGCATCGATCAAGGTTTCAATCCAGGTGATGCTATCGAGAAGCATCCAGTGATCAGACTCGACTTTGATGGGATGATCAACGTCCAAATCTTCAATATGGGCGACGGCACGGTTCGCGGCTTTCATCACAGCGAGCAGCGCAGGATAGCGTCGATCTGTCGATGCTTCGACCTCAGTGAACGGGTGAATGACGACTTGCGGGTTCAGTCTCTGAACCCCTGGTCTGAAATGCTTAACCGCTTCAAGGTCGGTGCCGCCTTTCGTCCCTTGTCCCCGCCTTGGGAGATGAAGCCCCATTTCAGTGCAGAAGAAGCGAACCATGAGCATTGAAACATCTTTTGCGCATCGAAAGAGATCCCGTGGCTCTCCGCTCCCAAATCCTGGCCTTTCCGGCGATGGCGAATAGCGCTCCCTGAACGTGATCAGCAAATTCACGCGGTGCGGAAGGTGGTCGTCGAAATACTGGTCTGGAGTCACGTCTTGGCGAACAGTTTTGGAAGGAAAGCGAAGATGGCAATGAAATCGAATCGACTAAGCCTGAGGGCCGACGCGGGTTTCCACAGCGGGCACCGCCTCGTTCGCTTTGCGGATTCGTTTGAAACTCACCTCGGACAGGTCACTTCGAAGGCTGACGTGCTCCACCGTAATCGAAACGACATGACCGGCGCTGTCCATATCCACGTAAACGTCTTCGGAGAGTTCGCGGGTCTCGGCCGGCGTGCCGTCGCCTAACTCAAAGAGAGCGGTATCGGTGTCTTCAAAATATTTAATTTTCATTTCTGTTTCTCCTCAAAGTCCTGGTCAAAGAAGGCGTTATGAATGGTTCTCCCATCCTCAAGCAAGATAACCCGCAAAGCTCGATTTTCAAAGTCCGAAATCCGTGCCCACCGCCGAATTCTCCCATCGGACTGAAATTCCTGGTGTTCTGGTTCCTCGATGACCTGCTCAATCCACTCGTCCCGAATGCCGACCCTATCAGGCCGCTGACGCGTATGCCGAAAATATTCAGTTTGGGGGAAACGCAACATGAGGGCTTCCGTTCGCAGGCGAACGGTTGACTGAAGGATTTTCCACCGGCTCCCTCAAAGCAAGTCCTTTCCTGTTCGCGGATGCGTGATTTACGGCAGGGGCGTGTTTTTGGAGCATTTTTCTGGCGCAATTGAATTCCAAACCACCATTTGTTGACGGCTGGCAGACCCGTGCGACACGCTTCATCCCCACAACCCAACTCGGAAACATCTCGCGAAGTCGCCATCCAGATACGCCCATGCCACCCGGCCCCTCCAACGAACCGCTATCCGCCCTCCGGGCGGAGAAAGACTTCGGAAAAAAGATTGCCACGATGGTCATCCTCTTCGGACTCGACACACTCCGCGACCACCGGCGCTTCCTCGCACTGCTCGAAGACTTCCATCCGGGCGACGAGGCCAAAGGTGACCGCCATCTCCTTCGCGTCGCGCTCGAACAAGGCATCGGCAGCGCCCTCCTCTCCGGCCCGCCCAGCCCCGCCGAGCGCAAGCGCATGGAGAACCGCCTCACCAATCTCTTCATCGCTCCCGAACATGCCGTGCGAATCGTTGACCAGCTTGAGCGGGCGATTCAAGAGGCGAAATTCCAGATTGCTCGCGCCAAAGAGAAGGAGACGGAACGGGAAAATCCACAGGGATTTCGCGGCGATCCGGGGAAAGTTATCGCCGCGATGCCCGTTCGGGCAGCGCGCATGAATTGCAGCCCTTTCTTTCCCCTACGCGCAATGGACGGCGGGCGTTTCATGGCGAACACGCCAAAGCCGGCTGATGGTCCTTGGTTTTACGAACCAAAGGTCAATGGATGCCGAGTGCTCGTGCATCTCCACGACGACGGATCAATCGACGTATGGAACCAGTACGGCCAGTGGCTTTCCATCTTTGAAAAACTCGACTTCACCCAGTTCCGCCTGCTCCTTCCGCCTGGCTACTATGATTGCGAGTTGCCGGGGGCGAACTGCGGGGCCATGAGGGGACATATCGTTGTCATCGATGTGCCGGACTTCGGAGGGACATGGCGAAGCATGAAGACATGGCTGCGAGATAAAATCCCGAACCTTCTCGGCTTGAAAACTCCGTTTGAAAACCACGGCCGGAGAAACCTTTGGATTCTTCCGGACGTGGGAGAATTCCGGGCAGATCGTTCACCCATCGTATACCCCGATGATCACCTATTCGTGAAGGAGCATCTTCAATTGGTGAACATAGAACTTGGCGTCGATTTCTATGAGGGTTTTGCCGCGAAAAACCCCGTCCTCAAATACATGCGCCAGCCGACGGATTCCGCCAAGGAGCACCCCGGGTGGATCCAGTATCGGTTTTGAAACAAGGAAGGAATGAGCCGATGCCGGAGAACGATAAAATGATAAAACTCAGTCAAAGTCCCATTGATGACGCCGAACAGTGGAAGCTGGCCATCGGCGGTTTCATTTGGGCAATGGGTCAACTTGAGTTTTTGGCGATTCACTGGTGTCGTTGCCTGGGCGGCGATTCACTTAAGGATGAAGCGATAAAGAAGTCGGGATTTTGGGCGAGAAAATCCGTCGTAACGAAAGCCATAGAATCTTCCGACTGGTCGAATGAAAGAAAAGATGAGGCCTTGGCCCTCTGGAGGAAGACTAATGAGCTTAATGACCTCAGGAACATTTTGGCCCATTCTCCTGTTGTTACAAATAAGATTACGGGTGAGCCGGGAATCGTAAATGCCCGCGATCTGCTCGGAGAACGGAAACGGGGAGTAAAAGCCTACCGTCACCGCGAAATCGCAAGCAAGGCAGAGGCGGCGTTGTTGCATAAATCCCAAAATCGCCCGGCATCTTTTTTCACGATATTTTT
>JAFIGE010000234.1 GCA_020831585.1 Opitutales bacterium
CGAGATACCTACGCACTCAACTCATCCCGGCAAGAAAAATATGACCTGGTATAATAATTTGAGATTTGGGGGCTACTTCGCGAATGGTCGGAAATGGGTAAGGCCCCCCCTCTTTTGGTCGGATCTAAGAGGTTTCACTGGAAAATTGGCGGTAGAGGTCGGCGTAGGTGCCGTCGAGGCTGAGCAACTCGGTGTGCGTGCCGCGCTCAATGATGCGGCCTTCGTCCAGCACAAGAACCTGATCGGCCCGTCGAATCGTCGATAGCCGGTGGGCGATGACAAAGGCTGTGCGGCCCTTGAGAAGTTTTTCAAGCGCCGCTTGCAAGCGGGCCTCGGTGACGGTGTCGATGGATGCCGTGGCCTCGTCGAGGACGAGGATGCGGGGACGGGCGAGGAGTGCGCGGGCGAAACAAATGACCTGACGCTGGCCGAGAGAGAGGCCGGTGCCGCGCTCACCGACTTTCGTGGCAAAGCCGTCCGGGAGGGCTTCGAGGAGATCACGGCAACCCAGTTCTTCGACGCACGCGATCACCTCGGCATCGGTGGCGTCGAGCCGCCCGAGGCGGATGTTCTCCAAAATGTTTCCACTAAAGAGAAAGTTGTGCTGCAAAACCACCGCCGTCTGCGCGCGCAGTGAGGCCGAGGTGTAGCCCGCGACATCTTCGTTGTCGAAGAGGATACGTCCGTCCGCCGGGCGATAGTATTTGCCCAGGAGGTTGATCACCGTGCTCTTGCCGCTGCCCGTGTGGCCGACCAGAGCGGTCGTTGTGCCGGACGGAGCGACGAAGGAGACGTTGTGGAGGACGCGGGTTTTGCCGTCGTAAGAAAAGGAAACGTTTTCGAAAGCAACATGGCCCTTGAAGGGGGGGGCTTCTTTCGCGTCGGGTGCATCCTGCCAATCTGGTTTGAGATCGAGCAGGCGGAAAATGCGCTCCGCGCCCGCAACCGCGCTGAGGGCGTTGGTGAATTGCCTCCCCAAGGCGGAAATAGGGGAGAAGAAAAGGTTGGCGAGAAAGAAGAAGACCACGAGGTCGGCCACGCTCATCCCCCAGTCAGGTTGAAGGGCACCATAGCCCCCGACGACCACGATGATCGCGATGAAAAACTGTGCGTTGAGTTCGAGAAGGGGAATATAGAGGGCGATGTTGCGAGCCAGCCCCATATTGTAGCCGGAGTGGTCGCGAATGAGGTCGCGAAAGAGTTCGGCGTTGCGTGATTCGCGGGCAAACCCCTGAGTGACTTGAATGCCCTTGACACTTTCGGCGACCGTTGCTGTGACCCGGGAAAAGCTTTCCTGAAGCAGCCGGGAAGATTCCCCGATGCGCTTTCCGAAATACCGGTTGATTCCGTAGAAGAGCGGCGAGAGAGCGACAATGACCCCGAAGAGCTTCCAGTTATACCATGCCATGAGCGCGCCCGAGATGATCATCTGACCGATCTGAACAAGGGAGACGAAGATGACATTTTGCGCACCCATTCGCAGCGCTTCCATGTCGGAAGTGAGCCGGGAAAGGATGCTGCCCAGCTTTGTGCGGTTAAAATACGCCATGGGCAGCGTGAGGAGGTGCTGGAAGACGGCATCGCGCATGTCCTTCACGACCGCCTCACCGAGTTCAAGGGCGAGGCGTTGACGAAAATGCATCGTCAACTGGGTGAGGGTGGCGAAGAAGGCGAAGATCGCGGTAGCAATGAAAATACCGCGGACATTCCCCTCCGTCACGGGGCCATTGATGATGGCGGCAATCGCCCAGGCAAGAAGGGGGATTTGGATGGACCGGGCAATGACGCAAACGAAGAGGACGTTGCGCTTGAACGCATATGGCCGCGTCCAGGCGAAGAGGCGCATGAAGGTCTTTGCATCGAAACTTCGGGCGCGATTCTTTTCCAGCTGATCTTCGGTGGCGCGTTCGACGCGGGCCAGGGACAGATCGTGCCTAACCGGATCTCGCAAGGTCTTCGTTTCGACTTTATCAAACGGGTCCGTCTTCGCCTTCGCATTGGAAGATTTATGGGGGTCCGGGTTCATGATAATGGGCCCCCTTCGCGACGGCGGTTGGCGGCGAGGAGGGCGAGGCTCTCTGGATCGATGGCTTGCACACGGATGGCCTCGCGGTAAAGACCGTCGACGGCCATTAACTCGGTGTGGGTCCCGAGTTGAAGAAGGTTTCCTTGATCGAGCACAAGAATACGGTCGGCCCGCTTCAGGGTGCTCAGCCGGTGGGCGACAATAAAGGTCGTGCGTCCGGCGATGGCGTGATCGATGGCTTCGAGGATTTCGTGTTCTGTCTCCGGATCGATTGCGGCCGTCGGGTCGTCGAGAAGAATGATGGGCGGCTCCAGGAGGAGGGCGCGGGCGATGGCGAGGCGCTGTCTTTGCCCGCCGGAGAGGTTGGTCCCGCTCTCGCTCAGGACCGTATCGTAGCCCTTTGGAAGAGCGCAAATGAAGTCGTGCGCGCTGGCAATGCGGGCGGCCTTTTCAATTTGCGCGCGACTTGCCCCGGGGTGCCCGAAGGCAATGTTGGCGGCCACGGTATTGGAAAAGAGAAAATTCTCCTGGAAGACGATCCCGATGGCCCGCCGCAGCTCCTCCACGGAGACATCGCGCACATCGATGCCGTCCACGCGCACGGTGCCAGCCTGGGGATCGTAGAAGCGGGGAATGAGGCTCATAAGGGCGCTTTTTCCCGAGCCTGTGGCTCCGGCGATTGCGATGATCTCTCCGGGCTCTGCGGAAAAACTCAGTTTACGCAGCACCGGATAGCCGCCCCTGAAAGCGAAGGTCACGCCTTCAAAGGCGACTGCACCGCGGACCGGTGCAAGGCTCATAGGCTGGGTGGGGCTGTCCACCTCAACCGGCGTATCGAGGATTTCAAACACCCGCCGCGCGCCGGTGAGGGCTTGTTGGATGGAGTCGGCCACACCGGCGATATTGGCAATCTGTCCGCTGAACTGTTGCAGCAGCCCGGCGAAGACGACCAGCCCGGCCCCGATGGGCAACTCGCCCTGCACCACAAGGTAACCGCCGTATCCGAGAAGCACGACCAGATTCACCTGCGTGAGCAAACCGATGGAAGGCGAGAACGTGCTCACCAACCAAAAAATCCCCTGCCGCTGCCGCTGGATCTCGGCATTTCGCTCTTCAAACTCGCGCTTGCGGGTCTCTTCCAGATTGAAGCCCTTGATCGTTTGAATGCCCTGGATGTTTTCCGAAAAATTGAGGATGAGGTCGTCCAGCAGCTCCCGGCTCTTTAGATAGGCGGGATGAAGAAGACGGGAAAACGTGGCCGATAGCACCCACAGCACCGGGGTTGTGGCGAGGCAGACGAGGGTCAGGGTGACATGCATGTTCAGCATGTAGACCAGATACACCCCGAGGGAGACGGCCATGATGAATATCTGAATGATGACCTGATCGATGAAACTGCGGACCGCCTGAACGTCTCCGGTCACGCGGTTGATGAGGGTGCCGCTGGCCGTCTGGTCGAAGAAGCGGAAGGAGAGGCGCTGCAATTTCTCATACACCTGCGCGCGCAGTTTCAGCACGATATCGATGTGCACCAGCCGGCCGACCGCCATTTGGTAAGCGTATTCGAGAACCGCCCGGATCAGGGCGAAGACCACAATGGCCAGACCAATGATGAGAATCACCCTTGCCGGATCCGTATCCGGCCCGGGTGCCCAACCGAAGGGCCAGCGCGCCTGGCTCGTGCCGCGCACCGTATCGCTCAGATGGTCAATCGCCAAGCCAGTCAACCCATAGCCACCCAAAGTGAGACACAGGATGAAGACCTGCGTGACAATTACCTGCAAAGAGCGGGCTCGGAACTGCCAGGAAAACCGCAGCAGCCGCAGCACAAGGCGCGTATTCGATGGCTGGGAAGGAGGCGTTAAGGGGGATTGGGGATCGGGGACCATAGGATTTACCACCGCTTCCCAGGGGAGGCATTGAGCGCGGCGGCGAGGACTCAGGATGCCTAACCTGTGATCGGCCTTTTCGTATGTAAAGCTTTCGGATGTGCCGAAAAATAACCTGGTAAAATAAAATTACTTGGCAGAACAGGTGGTGGAGGTGGGCGGATGGCGTATGAATATAGATGCGCTATTTGTGGTGGTTAAGGGGCGCAGGCATTCAAATATAATTACCAGGTATAAAATTACTTGGCGCGCTGTGAAGTGACGAGTGTGGTATGGATAGATATTTTCAGGGGGTGGGCCGGGTCGTTTTGATCTGGTAAAACTCTGCGGGCGAACCGGGGGTGAGGGGGATGCGGACGCGGTCGTTTTTGTTTGGCGGGGGGAGGTGGGCGGGGGGGTGGGGGGGGCAGGGACGGAGGTGGGGTGGTCGAAAGGGCTGGAAGCCCCCATCGCCGGGTGGTTTACCCCATTAGAGGAAGAGCCCCTGGG